>NZ_MUFR01000210.1:0-251 GCF_001996185.1 Salinivibrio costicola subsp. alcaliphilus | reverse complement strand
ACCATACGTCCATCAATGATGGAGAAGAATGGTGTTGTCGTATAGCGAGAATCTTGCTCTAACGAAATAATGCGAAGAGGAGAGTCACCAATATCATCCTCCAACCTAACTAGTCGTCCATCCATAAAACTTTTGACTGTATATTTATGCCAATCAAATCTTGGCTCAACTCGCGCATCATCAGCTCGCTCAAATTTACCCGGTAAGTCCATCACATCAAAAAATTCATCCGGCTCGGTCATATAGGCTTC
>NZ_MUFR01000209.1:0-251 GCF_001996185.1 Salinivibrio costicola subsp. alcaliphilus | reverse complement strand
AGAGCTACGCCGCAAAGATAAAGCCCTTGCCGAAACGACAGCGTTACTGGTGCTATCAAAAAAGCTCAATGTCTTGTACGAGAGCGACAACGAGGAGGACTAACCTCTCTCGATAGGCGCCAGACGCTGCTACAGCTTTTTGATGAAGCTGTCGCGAATGGCGCCCCTCAGTACAAGGCGGCTGAGCTTATGCAGATACCACAACGCACGTTGCGACGTTGGCGTTCATCACAAGGGCAGGTGCTGCCAGA
>NZ_MUFR01000208.1:0-256 GCF_001996185.1 Salinivibrio costicola subsp. alcaliphilus | reverse complement strand
TGGGGCGGCGGTATCCCCCACTCTTGCCGCCGGCTTGCCATTAATCATCACCCCAGCGCTAGCGCTGGTCACTGCGGTGGGCGGAAAACAACCATGCCCGCCGGCAGTATCCCCTAATCGTGCTACCCCTGGCATAGCGCCTCCTTAACGTGCAATCACCATACGTCCATCAATGATGGAGAAGAATGGTGTTGTCGTATAGCGAGAATCTTGCTCTAACGAAATAATGCGAAGAGGAGAGTCACCAATATCATCC
>NZ_MUFR01000207.1:0-258 GCF_001996185.1 Salinivibrio costicola subsp. alcaliphilus | reverse complement strand
GTATTGAAGCTTCGGTGGATTTACTGGACGTCGAGCGGCGGACGGGTGAGTAACGGCTGGGAACCTGCCCTGACGAGGGGGATAACCGTTGGAAACGACGGCTAATACCGCATAATGTCTTGATTCGTTAGAGTCAGGACCAAAGGTGGCCTCTACATGTAAGCTATCGCGTTGGGATGGGCCCAGTTAGGATTAGCTAGTTGGTAAGGTAATGGCTTACCAAGGCAACGATCCTTAGCTGGTTTGAGAGGATGATCA
>NZ_MUFR01000206.1:0-260 GCF_001996185.1 Salinivibrio costicola subsp. alcaliphilus | reverse complement strand
GGCTTTTCGCAAGTTAATACGTCCTTCATCGCCTCTGACTGCCAAGGCATCCACCGTCTACGCTTAGTCACTTAACCATACAACCCCAAAAGGTCTTGCATGAAAACAACTAAGGTTTTGTTTTTGCCGGACTCAAATAGAAACTTTGTCGTTATTGATTTAATAAGACAAAGTCCAAGCACACTTGATTGTGTGAGTGACATGATATGTCACTGATTGAGAACTTTACTGTCATTCTTAAAGAATGACTTGTCAGCTTT
>NZ_MUFR01000205.1:0-260 GCF_001996185.1 Salinivibrio costicola subsp. alcaliphilus | reverse complement strand
TCAATTAAAGTTTTGGTGTTTGCTTTTCCTAAGAAAAGACAAACGGCTCGATAAATACTGTTTTGTTCGTCTCTTGCGAGACAAACGAATTGACTGTGCTCTTGTTGGCATCCACTTTTAAAAAAGTGAAATCAAAACAGCTCAAGGCTGTACCAACATGAATTGGTCACTCAGTTCATCGAATAAATCTTTTTGTCTATTCTCAACGAGTGCCCACACAGATTGCATAGGTCAAATTGTTAAAGAGCGCCGCTCATCGT
>NZ_MUFR01000204.1:0-261 GCF_001996185.1 Salinivibrio costicola subsp. alcaliphilus | reverse complement strand
CGCATCGCCAATACGGGCGGCAGGTTTACCATCAATCAGTACCCCAGATGCGCCCGCAGCAATCTGGCGACCATGAGAGCCATGTGGGGTTTTCGGGCAGGGGCAACCGTGTGGGGCGGCGGTATCCCCCACTCTTGCCGCCGGCTTGCCATTAATCATCACCCCAGCGCTGGCGCTGGTCACTGCGGTGGGCGGAAAACAACCATGTCCACCGGCGGTATCCCCTAATCGTGCTGCGCCTGGCATAGCGCCTCCTTAACG
>NZ_MUFR01000203.1:0-262 GCF_001996185.1 Salinivibrio costicola subsp. alcaliphilus | reverse complement strand
AAGATACGGTCGCGATGGAAATCACGGCCAGGCAACTGCGCTGGCTGCTGGACGGGCTGAACTGGCAGAATGCCGTGGCACACCAAGCGATAAACGGGCTTAAAATATCATAAAAAAGTGCCAGTAAAAGTAGCAAAAGCGGCTGTTTTTACTATACTTTCTGTATGCAAAAGGAACTTGAAAAGCCCTCGGGCATCACCCCGGAAATCCAGACCTACATCGACAGCCTGGTTCAAAATATCAGCCAACAATACGAAGCTCG
>NZ_MUFR01000202.1:0-266 GCF_001996185.1 Salinivibrio costicola subsp. alcaliphilus | reverse complement strand
CACGGAAAACGCATGAACATCCGCGTCATGAAAGGCTTCCCAGCACGGTCGCTAAGTACTCTTGGTCCATCGCGCACATCATTCGCTTGCGTTGAATGCCGGCTTTGAAACTCTTCTCTTGCTTTAATAAATTCAAAACCATCTGCCTTATTCGTGCAAAAACTTCCGCTCGGTCATCTACCCTAATTCGGCATGCGTCTTCTTTTAATCCAACATCGAGTTGCCAGTGCATTGATTCAATTAACCAGTGCGAGCGAGTGGCATCA
>NZ_MUFR01000201.1:0-270 GCF_001996185.1 Salinivibrio costicola subsp. alcaliphilus | reverse complement strand
GATAAACAAATGAGGCAAGCGAGAGAGCAGGTGTCGACCGTTGATATCGAGATTGATAATGAAGGCGAGAATCCGCCTGTGCTGTACACCGCCAATATCCGTTCACAAACCATATATTGCTTTGGTGTCATCAATAACATAGATGCCATAGACAACCTAGGCTCGACCGCTGCCACCTTCTCATCGGGGTTTAACGCTACCGCTTACTTACAGCCGGGAGAAAACCACCTAGAGCTCGGTACGGTACCATCAGGTGCGTATGAGGATGAC
>NZ_MUFR01000021.1:0-60384 GCF_001996185.1 Salinivibrio costicola subsp. alcaliphilus | reverse complement strand
TACTGTGACTCTTCCTGAGATCGCAGGGTCTTTGACGTCTCGTATTAACGATAACTTTCAGATGTTCAATCATGCATCTTCAAGTTAATTGGGTATAGTAAAAGAGCGTACAAGCAAGAATTAACATGCATACACATCGGTGCATATAGATAAAAAAGCGCAGACACTGTCTGCGCTCTGTATCTTAATCATATACTCAGATCATCATTCATATTATTGCATCAGCGGTGAGTTTTCTAATTGAAAGTCAAATCCTTTTATATCTGAGTCTATTAATATGGTTTGAATATATTGTGCAATATTTTTCCGTTTAACCTTCTCATTAAGATAAAGAGATATCGATTCTTTTACCATATTAAAATCAAGCTGACTACCATCAACTCGACGATTGATATTGGCCACATGTACGCCATAGCGGGTTTCAATAGGTTTATTTAATAGACCCATGGGCGCGGTAAATATTTGTTTTTCGAACTCAGCTACTGTTTGACCTTGAGTGATTTGTCCTAAATTCCCCCCTTGTTTAGAAGAGGGACAGGCTGAGTATTGTTTCGCCAAATCGTAGAATGTGGCTTTATTTTCTTTTAGTAACTCTATTAAATATTCTGCAAATTCTACTACCTTTATTCTCTCTTCAACATCCTCTGGAGGACAAGCCAGCAGGATGTGATCTACTTCTAGCAACGGTGCTGTACAAAACTTATCTTTATTTGTTATATAGTAATGATAACACTCTTCGTCAGTAGCAGATGGATAGATCCCTTCGAATTGTATTAGTTTTTCAATAATGTCATACTCTTCAGTTGGTTCAAGTTTTTTGTCTTCAGGCCAAAGAGATAAGCTTACTGCTCGTTGTTTTACGACTTCGTTAATAATTAGAGCTTCAACAGCCTTAACCATCGCTTCTCTTTTCGTTTCTGCAGGATGATACTGAACCTCCTGCATTATTATCGAAGAGTCTAGTTTAACTTCATTTATAGTGATTTCTGGAACGTCTGACACATTCATTGTACTACTCCTATAACTAGAAAAGACAAGCCTATGAAGGCTTGTCATTTTTTTATTTTTGACGCACGATTTGGTATTGCCGTGTCAAATATTCGATAGGCACACTCCAAATATGAACCAATCGACTAAATGGGAACAATAGGAACAAGGTTATTCCCCAAAAAACATGTGCACGATAAATCCAATGAACATCAGATATAAAGGTTATAGCCTCTTCCGGTCTAAAGGTTAATAAATACTTCGACCATGTCATTAAGTTTTTCATTTCTTGACCATCCATATGACCACTAGAAATGAATATAGAAAACATACCTAATATGAGTTGTAAATAAATAACTAGAACAATTGCGGTATCCATTCGTGTACTTGATGCACGAATTCTAGGATTAAACAATCTTCGGTAAACTAAATAAGTCAGACCAATAAAGCATAATACACCAAAGAAGCCGCCTGCTCCCATGGCAATTAACTGTTTAGCTTGTAGGGTAATGCCTAACATATGCCACACTTCGTAAGGTATAACTAATCCACCAAAATGACCGAAAAAAATGCCAATAATACCTATGTGAAACAGATTACTTGCTACTCGAAAATGTTTATTTGAGAGCATTTGACTTGAACCGGTTTTCCATGTGTATTGATCTTTATCATAACGAATCAAGCATCCTAAAAAAAACACAACAGATACTATATATGGATAAATACCGAAAACTAACATATCGATAAAGTTCATAGCTAGACCTCTTTTGTTTGAGTGGCTGATGCTGTCTCATTCATTGACATCCAATTTACTGGCACTTCCTGATCTTTGCGTTGATTCTCAGTTGGCCGATGCTGATTGGTTGGACATCCACCGTTAACGCTATCACCACCAAAAGTAACAGCCTCTTCTTCCCATACTTTATCTAATTCTTTAGGTGTATGATCTTCTTTTTCATTTTTAACCTGCTCTCGAAGTTCTGAGATATTAACTTTCGCACCACATAAATCCAACAGTCCCCGCATTAAACTCGCATACCCTGATTCACGCTTTTCTAAACGAACAGCGAGTAAACTTAAAACGGGAATAATATCTTCTATCCAACCAATTCCTTGCTCACCTTGCGTTGACGAAAATTCAAGAAATAGAGGGAGATGATCAGGCAATTCATTATGCGCAATTTCAAGCCCTGCTTTTTCATACTGAGCGAGTAAGTCGACCATAGCTTGGCCTCGATCTCGTGATTCACCATGAATATGTTCATAAATTAATAAAGATAATGAGCGACCACGTTCAAACAACCCATCGTAGTCAGACTGCCAATCGAGTAATGGCATTTCACTGCATCGGTCTATAAAGGAAATAATCTCTTGTTTATTTCTCTTTGATAGAACACTAGATGTTACAATATCCATCAACTCATCTCGATATAATTCGATTTCTAACTCTGGATAATCTAGCAATCGACCAATTAGTGCAATAAGTTGTGAAGTATTATTTCCACTTTTTTGGTTTGTCATTTTTCTTACTCCTGTATCTCTACGGGGATAACTTCACGCACCGTCTGGCTTTTACCACCAAATAGGTCAGTCTCGCCGGTCGAACACCCATTACCAAATGTAAAACCACAACCGCTTTTGATGTCGTAAGCATTTTCTGCATAACTAGTATGGCTAGTCGGGATTACGAACCTGTCTTCGTAATTTGCAAGCGCCATGACCTGATACATTTCTTCAATTTGTGCCTGGGTTAGTTTAACTGCGTCGAGAACTTCAAAATTTTCCTCACACTCAACTTGTTGACTACGCTTATACTCACGCATTGCCATCAATCGCTCAAGTGACCGTATAACAGGTTGTTCTTCACCTGCAGTTAGCAAATTAGCAAGATATTTTATCGGAATACGTAATGACTTTAGGTCAGGAAGTACACTACTTTTCTCAATTTCTCCGGCTTCAACTGCGGATTGAATTGGCGATAAAGGTGGCACATACCAAACCATCGGCAAAGTACGATACTCTGGATGAAGCGGTAACGCGACTTCCCATTCCATAGCCATTTTATAAACTGGAGACTGTTGCGCTGCTTCAATCCAATTAGCAGCTATGCCTTCTTTCTCAGCTTCAGCGATCACGGCCGGATCAAAGGGATCTAGAAATATATCTCTTTGCGCTTGATAAAGATCTTTATCATTCGGTACCGATGCCGCTTGCTCAATTTTATCAGCATCGTACAACATAACACCTAAGTAACGAATGCGGCCTACACATGTTTCAGAACAAATTGTTGGTTGCCCTGCTTCAATACGTGGATAACAAAAAATACATTTTTCTGACTTACCCGTTTTCCAATTGTAATATATTTTTTTGTAAGGACACCCAGAGACACACATCCGCCATCCACGGCACTTATCTTGGTCAATAAGTACAATACCGTCCTCTTCACGTTTATAGATGGCACCACTTGGACAAGACGCAACACATGCAGGATTAAGACAGTGCTCGCATAAACGCGGTAAATACATCATAAACGTATTTTCGAACTGACCATAAATGTCTGCTTGGATTTGATCAAAGTTCTTATCTTTGCGACGTTTTTTGAATTCGGTACCTAAGATCTCCTCCCAGTTAGGCCCCCATTCAATTTTTTCCATCCGTTTTCCGGAAATCAGCGAACGGGGTCGCGCAACGGGCTGATGCTTACTTTCTCCCGCACGATGAAGGTGCTGATAATCAAAGTCAAATGGTTCGTAGTAATCGTCAATTTCAGGTAAGTCGGGGTTTGCGAATATATTAGCTAAAATCCGACGTTTCCCACCTTGTTTCGGCTCTAATTTTCCTTGCTTAGTTCGAATCCAACCACCGTTCCATTTTTCTTGATTTTCCCATTCTTTGGGATAGCCGATGCCAGGTTTAGTTTCAACATTATTAAACCACGCATACTCCATTCCTTCACGCGATGTCCATACATTTTTACAGGTAACCGAGCAAGTGTGACAGCCTATACACTTGTCGAGATTCAAAACCATGCCGATTTGAGCTCTAACTTTCATATTATTTCTCCACCTCGTGAAGGTTTTCATCTAATACATCTTCACTATCATCATCCAGCCAATCCACGCGATCCATTTTTCGAACTACTACAAACTCATCACGATTACAACCTACAGTGCCGTAATAGTTAAATCCGTAAGATTGTTGTGCATAACCCCCAATCATATGGGTTGGCTTCATAATTGCTCGAGTTACAGAGTTATGAATACCACCTCTAGTACCAGTTAGCTCGGAACCCGGTATGTTCACAATCCGCTCTTGCGCGTGATACATCATTCCCATTCCTTCGGGGACACGTTGAGAAACAACGGCTCTAGCAGCAATCGCACCATTTGCGTTAAATGCTTCGATCCAATCATTATCTTCAATGCCAGCCGCAGTCGCGTCTGTTTCTGACATCCAAATAATTGGTCCACCACGTGATAGTGTCAGCATAAGTAAATTATCTGAATACGTACTATGAATTCCCCACTTTTGATGTGGAGTAATCCAATTCAAAACGACTTCATTGTTACCATTAGGCTTCATACCCTGCACATTTTGCGTGGTTTTCAGGTTGACCGGCGGCTTATAAAGACAGTGCATTTCACCAAAATCACGCATCCATTGATGATCTTGATAAAATTGTTGTCGACCTGTAATCGTACGCCAAGGAATTAGCTCGTGAACATTGGTATATCCAGCATTGTAAGAAACATGCTCGTCTTCTAACCCGGACCAAGTCGGTGAGCTAATAATTTTACGTGGTTGCGCAACAATATCTCTAAATCGAAGTTTCTCTTCTTCTTTAGGCTTGGCTAAGTGAGTGTGATCAAGACCGGTAACTTTACTAATTGACTCCCAAGCCTTGACAGCTACTTGTCCATTTGTCTCCGGCGCTAATGATAAAACGACTTCTGCTGCGTCAATGGCTGATTCAATTTTTGGTCTGCCTTGGTTAACACCTGGTTTAATGTGCTTTTTATTCAACTCACCTAAGAATTTAACTTCGTCTTGTGTATTCCAATTAATCCCCTTACCACCGTTTCCTAGTGTATCCAGGAGTGGCCCTAATGACGTGAACTTTGCATAGGTATTCGGATAATCTCGCTCCACCACCATCATATTTGGCGCTGTCTTGCCAGGAATGAGATCACACTCTCCTTTCCACCACGCCTTAATGTCGAATGGCTGGGCTAGTTCACCAGGAGTATCATGTTGCATAGGCACGGTGACAATATCTTGTTCTACACCTAAGTGTCCTTCGCACTGTTGGGAGAAAGATTTTGCAATCCCTTTGAAAATTTCCCAATCACTTTTTGATTGCCAAACAGGATCCACAGCTTTAGATAAAGGATGAATAAATGGATGCATATCGGACGTATTCAAATCGTCCTTTTCATACCAAGTTGCGGTAGGTAGAACAATATCTGAATACAAACAAGTTGTAGACATTCTGAAGTCTAGTGTAACTAAAAGATCAATCTTTCCTTCAGGTGCACTATCACGCCATTTTATATCTTCAGGCTTCTCTTCCCCTTCCTCGCCTAAGTCTTTACCAAGCAAGCCGTGCTTGGTGCCCAGAAGGTGACGAAGCATATATTCATGACCTTTCCCTGAAGATCCAAGTAAATTAGACCGCCAGATAAACATGTTTCGAGGATAGTTTTTTGGATTGTCAGGATCTAAACAGGCAAATTTTAAGCTTCCTGCTTTTAATTGATCCACCGTATAATCTACCGGATCTTGCCCTTGCTCATGTGCATCTCGGCACACCTTCAAGGGATTTTTACTCAACTGTGGCGCTGACGGCAGCCAACCCATGCGTTCTGCACGTGAATTAAAGTCTATGATCGAGCCCTCCCAATCTTTTTTATTAGATAAAGGAGAGACAATTTCACTCATATGTAGCTTTTCATAACGCCACTGATCAGAATGTGCATAAAAGAAGGATGTGCCATTCATATGACGAGGTGGGCGACTCCAATCCAAACCAAATGCTAAAGGCTGCCAGCCTGTTTGTGGACGAAGTTTTTCTTGACCTACATAGTGAGCCCAACCACCACCGCTTTGTCCAATACAACCGCACATGATTAGCATATTGATTAAACCACGATAGTTCATGTCCATGTTGTACCAGTGATTCAAACCAGCACCGACAATGATCATGGAACGACCACGTGTTTTTGCTGCAGTGTCAGCAAATTCATTTGCAATTTTAATCACATCATTTTGGGGGACGCCTGTTATTTGTTCCTGCCAAGCTGGCGTATAGGCAAGATTATCGCTATAGGATTGTGCGCAATTCGGATCATCATATCCATTGTCAACACCATAGTTAGCAAGCGTTAAGTCAAATACAGTAGTGACCCAAGCTTCCGACTTATCGGCAAGCTTGATCTTTTTAGCCGGGATACGATGCGTTGTTACTTCATCATGAACTGTATGTTGGAAGTAGCCAAGTTCATGTTCATTGCCCCCAAAATATGGGAAATTTACGGTAATAATCTCATCGTGATCATCTTTTAAGCTCAGGCGGAGTTTCACATCACGATTCGTTGCACCATCACGTTGCTCAAGATTCCATTTAGCATCGCGTTCCCCCCATCGATAGCCAATCGAGCCTTTCGGCGACGTGAGCATATTTGATGACTCATCAATTGCAATGGTTTTCCACTCGGGGTTATTGTCTTGTCCAGCTTTGTCATCCAAGTCACTCGCACGAAGGAACCTCCCTTGCTGCAGACCTCCTTTTTCGGACGGTTCCAACATGACGAGCATTGGCATATCCGAATAACGTCGTACATAATCATCGAAATACTGTGTTGTTTTGTTGACATAAAACTCTTTAAGAATGACATGTCCGAATGCCATGCTTAGTGCGGCGTCGGTTCCTTGCTTGGGTGCTAACCATTGATCGGTAAGTTTAGCCACCTCAGAATAATCAGGGGTAATGCCAATTACTTTCGTCCCCTTATATCGCACTTCAGTTAAGAAGTGAGCGTCGGGTGTGCGTGTTTGTGGAACATTCGACCCCCAACACATAATATAATTTGAGTTGTACCAATCCGCTGACTCGGGGACATCAGTTTGCTCTCCCCAAACTTGCGGTGATGCAGGAGGAAGGTCGCAATACCAGTCATAGAAACTTAAGCAATTACCACCGATTAATGACAGATAACGTGCACCTGCCGCATATGAAATCATCGACATCGCTGGGATAGGCGAGAATCCAAAGATACGATCGGGCCCATACTCTTTGGCCGTGTAGACATTAGACGCACCAATGATTTCGTAGACTTCATCCCAGTGCGCGCGAACGAACCCACCCATACCACGTTTTTCTTTATATTCTCGTGTTTTTGTGGGATTAGTAACAATTGACTCCCAAGCGTCTACAGGGTTGGCATGCTGCTTTTTTGCTTCACGCCATAGTTTAATTAAGCGCTTACGAATTTTGGGGTATTTAAGTCTATTCGCACTATATATGTACCATGAATAACTCGCACCGCGTGGGCAACCTCGAGGCTCATGATTAGGAAGGTCAGGACGAGTTCTAGGATAATCGGTTTGTTGCGTTTCCCACGTTACAAGTCCATTCTTGACATAGATTTTCCAACTGCATGAACCGGTACAGTTGACGCCGTGAGTTGAACGTACAACCTTATCATGCTGCCAACGTTGCCTATAACTGTCTTCCCACTGGCGGGGCTCTTGCGTTGTCACGCCATGACCTTCAGAAAAGTTTTCTCTTT
The DNA here is from genome assembly GCF_001996185.1 of Salinivibrio costicola subsp. alcaliphilus. NCBI lineage: Bacteria > Pseudomonadati > Pseudomonadota > Gammaproteobacteria > Vibrionales > Vibrionaceae > Salinivibrio > Salinivibrio costicola. The sequence goes on along the minus strand of NZ_MUFR01000021.1, from coordinate 52,609 downwards.
TCTGGGTAAAATAACGTAGCCGATTTAGAAAGTGGCTCATGCCTGACTCCTTTTCGATGGCTTAACTAGTAAACGGTTAACGTGATACGTTAAACTGCGACTAATCCTAAACTCGTTTTCGAATGTACTCTGTGTATATAAGTAGACGTCAAGTGCAGGTATTATGCAATACGGTAAAAACAGCAAAAAACAGACAACTACCCATAAAGGGGTATGAGTGAGTATCTAGTAAAAAACTTGATTTTCAATACAATAGACAACTTAGAAAGCAAATAGACGGACTGTATTATTATGACCAATTACTTAGAGGTAACCCCTGATGAGCAGGGTATAAACCGTTCTATTGGTATTTTCGACTCTCTCGTATTCAAAATCGGATCTTTATTGATAATGATTAGCATTATCGCCTTGGTCAGTATGGTCTCAGCCGTGTATATTTCAGATAATGCACAGACTGATGCTCATGCAATAAATTTATCTGGTTCAATGCGTATGCAATCCTATCTTATTTTGAATAAGAAAATAACCAATAATAAATCTGAAGAAATAGACCGTTTAATAAGTGATTTTGAGAAAAAATTGTCTAATCCTGTACTAATGCAAGCTACTAAAAAAACGGAAAAGAAAAAATTACATGACGCTATCTGGTACGATTGGAACAATGAAATTAAGCCGCTAATTTTAGATTCACATCTAACAAACCAAAAACTGAATAAGCTAGAAAAAAAATTAAACGATCTCGTTGCTAACATCGACCATCTAGTAAAAACTTATCAAGTACATGCTGAAGACAACAACCGTTTGATCAGACAAATACAAGCCGCATCTCTTTTAATTACAATCTCATTTATATTCTTAGCGATTTATATGGTCAACCATCTCATTAGACGCCCACTCTCAGATTTAACGATAATAGCGACTAAAATAGGTCAAGGTGACTACACAGTTCAAGCTGATGAGCATGGTCATGACGAACTATCAATTCTTGCCAAAACCATTAACAGAATGGTTAGAGCTATTAATGACTCACATATTCGCATGGAAGAGAAAGTGCGAAAAAAAACAAAGCAGCTAGAAAGAACCAATGAGTCTATTCAACTACTTTACTCTATTTCCAATAAATCCAATCACTCCCATGGAAGCAATATTGATTTTCAACCACATCTTTCGAAACTGTCAGAAGTAACAGGTATTGAAGGGTTAGAGCTATGTCTGATGACAGAAAATGGCACCAAACCCTACCATCATTTAAATACTAAAAAGAGTATCTTGCCATTGAGCTGCCGCAATCGAGATTGCAGTGATTGTGTAAGCTTCGATAGTCCGCTGGAATCCGAGGAAGCCTACACATTTCCTCTCGTCTATGATCATAATCATTTCGGTGTATTGAACTGTGTACCTCGTAACCATGAACCACTCCATCCTTGGCAATCACAGCTTATTCAGTCTGTTGCAGAGCAGTTCGCGATTACATTAAGTTTAAAACATCGCCAAGACGAGGGACGACGATTAGCACTCGCTCGTGAACGTACCGTTATCGCGCGTGAGTTACATGACTCTCTCGCACAAGCACTGTCCTACTTAAAAATACAGGTTGCTGTATTACAAAAAGGACTCACTGATCCGTCGGTTGATATCAGTATCGAGAATACGATTTCAGATATAAAAACTGCGTTAAATGGTGCATACAAGGAACTCAGAGAACTGTTGACCACTTTCAGATTAAAACTTGAGGGTAGTAACTTACACGAGGCACTCCAGGAAAGCTTTAAACAATTATCAGATCGTTTCAGTGATAAAGAAATTAAATTTAATAATGAAATTAAAAATATGCCTTTTTCGGCTACTGAGCAAGTTCACCTACTACAAATCGCTAGAGAAGCAGTACAGAATGCCATTCATCATTCCGAAGGAAGTAAAATCGTTATTCTTCTTACAAGTCGCAAAAAAAATGGTTACGTCACTTTGTTAATTCATGATGACGGGATCGGAATTGATACATTAGCCAAAAAAGAAAACCACTATGGTCTTGCTATTATGAAGGAAAGGAGTAGAAGCTTAAAAGGCACGCTTACAATTGGTAATCACGCAAAAGGGGGTACAGAGGTTAGATTTGACTTCCAACCTGAATTTAACATTCCTTTAGATGTAGAGAAAACTTATGACTGAAAATTCATCAATTGGGACGATCTTAATGGTCGATGATCACCCTGTTTTTCGCAGAGGTTTGTCGCAACTCTTTTCATTGGATAATGACTTAAAAGTGGTTGGAGAAGCTGACTCTGGCTATGATGCGGTCGGATTGGTAACAGAGCTCGACCCAGACTTAGTAACGTTAGATCTTAATATGGACGGCATGAATGGATTAGAAACGATACGAGCACTCAGAGATTCTGGTTATACAGGACGCATTATCATGTTAACTGTCTCTGACCAAGATGATGATGTTGTCGAAGCGATAAGGTTAGGTGTTGACGGATATTTACTAAAAGATATGGATCCTGACGATATCGTTGAGTCCATTAAGCAAGCGGCTGTGGGAAAAATGGCAATCAGTCCTAAACTCACACAAACACTTGCGGGCGCACTACGCCAGCCTGCTCCCCACAGTGACCAGCGAACATTGTCAAGCCTCACCGCCAGAGAAAAAGAAATCATCAAATTGATCGCAAAAGGACTGAGTAACAAGCTTATTGCCAGAGAGCTAGATATATCTGATGGGACAGTCAAAGTGCATGTAAAGCACCTACTAAAAAAGTTAAACCTACGCTCCCGAGTAGAAGCCGCGGTTTGGATGGTTAACGAAGATAAAGAGGTTTGAAATGGAATGCTGTAACGAAGCATCGGTATTAACAGTCGAAGATGCGCAAGAAAAAATCGTAGATGCTATTGAGTTTAAAAACAAAACTGAAATCGTTCAGTTAGACATTGCGGGTGGTCGGTACCTCGCTGAGGATATTTTTGCACCCTTTGATACGCCTTTTTGTGATAATTCAGCAATGGACGGATTTGGATTTATTCATGACGATTTCAAGCGTCATAGTGAATTTAAAGAAGTTGGGGAGTCATTAGCTGGGCATCCCTTTAGGGGCTCCATCAAAAGCGGTGAATGCATAAGAATTATGACGGGGGCTACGGTTCCAGAAGGAATAGACACTGTTGTAATGAGAGAAAAAGTCACAGTTCAAGGAAAAAGGATCCAGGTACATTCCACCCCTCAAGCCGGGCAAAATATCAGATTAAAAGGAGAAGATATAAAAGAAGGGCAAGTTGTACTCAAAAAAAATAAAAAGATCAATGCTGCCGATATAGCTATTATGGCAACGTTTGGTATGAGAGAAGTCAATGTATACCAACCTGTCACCATCGCTATCTTCTCAACCGGTGATGAAATAATCTCAGTCAATAAGACCAAAGCCCCTGGACTTATTTATGACTCAAACAAACCAATGCTTATTCACTTACTCAAAGCCTCTGGGTTTAACATTTTAGATCTTGGCATCATTCCTGATGATAAAAAAGCGATAGAAACAGCAATCAAAAAAGCAGAGGATGCTGACGCGATAATAACATCGGGAGGTGTATCGGTTGGAGATGCAGACTTCACAACAGAAGTACTCAAAGAACAAGGTGACATTGATTTTTGGAAATTAGCTATCAAGCCAGGTAAACCGTTTGCTTTTGGACATGTGGGAGCTACCCCATTTTTCGGTTTACCAGGTAATCCAGTATCGGCATTGCTCACCTGTCAGATCCTAGCTATTCCAGGTTTATTAAAGCTGAGCGGTAGTTCCACCATTTACCCACAATGGCTCACCGCCACATTAACCACATCGCTAAAAAAACGTCCTGGGCGCACAGATTACCAACGTGGTGTTTATTCAATAAACGAGCAAGGACAATTAAGCGTCGCAAGCTCAGGGGCACAAGGCTCGGCATTACTTATGTCTGTATGCAAAGCTAACTGCCTCATTCGCTTACCGAAAGATAGTGAGGATGTCGCGGAGGGGGTCAGTGTTGAGGTGCTTCCCTTTGCCTTCATTCCCGGTTTATAAGACTAAGGGGTGACTAGATGACGTCACCCTAATTTCCATTATAGACGCCAGCGCAAAGCCGCTTGTTTGTCTGAAGGTTTAGCGCTTACCCACACCCAACCTTGTTCCTCAATGTTTTCTTTTTTCCATAAAGGTACTGATATTTTTAGCTGGTCCATAATAAAGCTGGCTGCCTCGAAGCTATCTTTTCTATGTTTGCTGGACACACCAACAAATACAATTGGCTCACAAAGCCCAATCACACCTATGCGATGCACAATAGAAATCTTTTCTACTGCACTCCATCTAAGCTGGACCTCCTCGGTAATTTCCATCATTGCTTTGTTTGTCATTGATAGATAGCTTTCTAAATATATCTCTTTGACACTTCGGTTTTTCTCAGAACTCCCACGCACTCGGCCAACAAAGGTAACAATGGCACCGCATTCGCTGCTGCTCTCAGTCAGTGCTTGAGTAAGCTGATTTATATCTAGGTGATCTTCTTGAATCCTATACATAATTAGCCCCCAGTAACTGGCGGGAAAAACGCGACTTCATCATTTTTATTGATCGAAAAGTCGCTCTCTACAATCGTATGATTGACCGCGGATATTACATCAAGATCATTAAGCCATAAAAAAGCTGTGTTCTGTTCGATTAGATGTTTTATCAATTCAGAAACAGGTAGAGGAGTTGGTACCTCAAGGCTAATGACACTTTCACCTATCCTTTCTCTTAGCAAACCGAAAAACCTGATTTCAATCATAACCCATTCCTCTGTCTATACTACCAGACTGTCCACCAGATTTATGTCGTACGTGAACCCCTTCGATAATCATGTTTTTATCGGCAGCTTTGCACATATCAAACAAGGTAAGCGCCGCTACCGAAACACCGGTTAATGCTTCCATCTCAACCCCTGTTTTGCCATCTAAAATACAACCACAAGTAATTTGAATACCGTTAGGAAGGAGCTCAAAGTCTATCCATATTTTTGATAGATTCAGTTGATGACACAGTGGGATAAGGTCAGAGCATTTTTTTGCTGCTTGGATCCCTGCTATCCTGGCAGTTGAAAGGACATCCCCTTTTTTAATCTGATTCTCTTTGATGCTATTTACAGTCGATGGAGACATTTTTAAAGTTCCGATCGCAACTGCCTCTCGCCTCGTTATCCCTTTGTTGCTGACATCGACCATATTTGCTTGGCCTGTGGCATTGATATGACTAAACTCACACATAATTAGCCTCTCGACACACATTCATTCGCATCAGCAATGTGAGGAACAAAATTACATGGGCCATGTTCGGCATCCAACTGTTCCTTGATTAGCGTTTTCCAACCTGTTTTACATGCACCTGTCGATCCAGGTAGAGCGAATATGATCGTTCTATTCGCGATACCTGCTACACAACGAGATTGAATGGTCGAGGTGCCAATTTCTTGATAAGACACCAACCTAAATATTTCACCAAACCCTTCAACTTCCTTGTCGAAAAGAGGCTTAATTGCTTCTGGTGTCGAATCTCGATCACTAAACCCTGTCCCACCAGTAATTATTATGGCAGAGATAGAATCGTCAGCTATCCATCTAGACACAGCCGCTCTAATATCATAGATACTATCACGCACGATTAGGTGTTCATTAACACGGTGACCGGCCTCTTTTACCGATAAAGATAGAAAATTACCTGAGGTGTCATTACAGCTTTTTCGGGTATCTGAAACAGTTAACACCGCTACATTTAAAGGAACAAAGTTTGATGTATGATCAGCCATTTATACTCTCCAATAGGTGTTTCGCATAGTGCCATTCTTCGGGTGTATTACAATTGTGTAGTTCATCATGATTGACACATAACTCACCTGAACTGACTGCGAGTTTGTCACACGCACGATTAACAGAAAGCTCTCTATTTTCCTTAAGAACGTGATTGATGATTTCTTTTTCTCTTTTACTGTTCATGAGAACTAAAGGAAAAACATTACTTTTAGATACTTTTTTTGATTCATTTTTTTTCTTAACTTCACGAATCAAAGAGGTTATTGTCAATGAAGTTATAAGTGGCATGTCTATAGGTATAAAAACGAGAATAGATTGAGGGAAATAAATCATTGCAGAATAAATACCCCCCAAAGGACCTCGATTTGAATATATATCGCGTATATCGCTATACTCTTTTTCACCTGCGCAAATAATAACCTCATCGCATATTGACTGTCTCAGTATGGTAGCTTGTCTTTCAACAAGGGGCTGGGCACCATAAGCAAGAAGTGCTTTATCTTCCCCCATCCTTTTAGACAGGCCACCCGCCAGTACCACACCGACAACCTTTCTCTCTTTATCATTGCTCATGATACTAACCGCCTAACATCGCCAGGTTTTTTGTCATTCCACTATTATCATGATGTAATAAATGGCTCTCACGCTTATACTGGAGCAATGCTTCGATCTGTTCTTTCGTACCAACAATATCTCCTCGACACAAATTGTCTCGAAGACTTGATGCGCTACTAGCAAAAAGACATAGGTGTAAATTTCCGGTAGAAGAAACCCGAAGTCGATTACAAGACTTACAAAACTCTTCACTATAGGGCATGATCAAGCCAATTTTTCCTGTATAGTCAGGGTGAGAGTATTCATCTGCTGGACCTGCATTCGCTTCTTTTTGTGTCTTTTTCCAACCTTGCTCAATAAGACGATTTTGCAGCACCTGTCCACTTACGTGTTGACTTCGGTGAAAATCGCTATTGTCGCCGGTACGCATCAGCTCAATAAAACGCCAAGTAACTTCCTTATCTTTTGTAAAGGCTAAAAACTGTTCCCACTGGTCTAAGTTGTATTGTTTCATCAATACAGTGTTAATTTTCACGTTATCCAAACCACTATCTAGAGCGAGATCAATGGTATCAAGGACCGAGTGCAGCTTTTGCTTCCCCGTTATGGCTCGAAACTGATATGGATTTAATGAGTCAGCACTAATGTTTAACGCTGAAAGTCCTGACTTGATATATTTAGGTAGAGTTTTGGGAAGATTAAAGGCGTTAGACGTCATCGCCACTTTCTTTATGCCACTTGTGGATGCAGCAATAGCGATGATATCACAAAGATCTTTTCTTAATGTTGGCTCACCACCTGTTATTCTAATTTTAGAGGTTCCCAAAAGAGAAAAGGCATGCAGTAAAGTTTCTATCTCAAATAGTGACAGTTCGTTTTTGCCAGCATTGCAATCATTACCATTGGGTAGGCAGTAGTTGCAACGGAAATTACATAAATCTGTTACCGATAGGCGTAGATACTCGAACCTACGACCAAATGCGTCATATAGCATGTCAACACCTTTCCAAATCCGGGAGGCTGGCTGGTTTCCCAAGCCAACCCGGTAGCATCCACTAAATACTACGGTTCATTGCTCATATACAAATACGGGTGTACCTTGTACGTAGACGACAATGTGCTTCGGGTTGATTAAAGTCTTACTATAGTCTCTGATGTACCAAAACTATATAGTCCTTTATGTATACCCACAAAGGAGTATCGGACAAGTCATTGATTTGTTTGCTTCTTGGCTAAAAGTAGCACTAGAGTTAGTTTCAAAATAAGTAAAAATGAAATGAATAAAGACATGTCTGGATAAAACATAATAATCGACGTAGGAATAAACATTGAGAATAATGCGCTCAGTGCCCCACTCACACCAAAAAACGAAAACACATTCTTATGCATACGACTCACCTCTTCTTCATATAAGGAAGAGGAAACAGACATAGCTATTCCTGACTCAACCCCCAAGACAAACATAAATAATAAATAAAATGAAATGTATAAAACAAAAGATCCTTCTACACTAAAACCTGTCATAAATATTAAAAGGCATACTACGACGACAACTGCATTTATAATAAACAGCCGCTTAATATCGGATCCTCTCTCAGTAATAAAATTACCGAAAGCTTTCCCAACAACGCCCATGATCGGGACAAAAAAAGCATAATCTAGTGGATTTACACTTTTAAAGTAAAGCCGAGTAATAAATGGGAATACAAACGTTGCTCCCAATAAAAAAGCGAGCGAACTGCCATATATAATAGCTGAAAAAAATTCTTTATTATTTAGATCACAAGTAAATACTTTATCTATCTTGGGAAAGTCTCTATCTCTTTTAACTGAAAACCAAAGAACAAAAAATAAAACAAAAACTAGCGGTATATACAAAAGCGGATATAAATAAAAACAACCCTGACTTATACCACTTTGAGAAAACAAAAGTCCTATAAAGAATGAGAATGAAAAACCAATGCCACCAATACTATCAGCGTAAGTAATTCTAGATACTGCATCACGCTGACTAAATCGCAACATCATAAATCGCATTACTGTGACTGAACTACCAGATGCTAAGCCTGTCAAGCTAGAAACTGCCAACAACATAATATAATTTTCGCTAGGAAAGAGTATAATAGCAGCCATCCATAAACATGGTAAAATGAGGAGAAGTGTAGAAATTAGCAACCAATTAATCACACCGAAAATTGTCGCTAGAAAATCCCAAAGAATTCGAGACAAACTACTTCCCAAAAAACAAAACAAGATCAGGATAAGCTTCGAAATGAATGTTAGGTTATACCCATAGTCTGGAAGATTAAAGACAACAACGGGCCAGGCTCCCCATACAAGGAAGGAGATAAATAAATGCATAATGGTTACCATCTCTATCTCCTTTTCATTCCTTTTTTATTCGGTTAGTTCTGGAAGGTCATTTTCAGTTCTTCCTGATCGCCATTCTTTGCTTTCAGATTTTCTAATCGCAAAATGCATCCAGGTTAACGCCAAACTGCATAATACAAAGAGCAACATAAAGCATGTTTGCCAGACTCCAACTAGATCATTTAACATGCCAAATGTCAGAGGAAGAAAGAAGCCACCAAGCCCGCCAACCATACCAACAGCACCACTTACAACACCCACATTATTGGGATAATAAACAGGGATATGTTTAAAAACTGCCGCTTTTCCTAAAGACATGAAAAAACCTAGCACGATACAGATTACAGCAAATTGATAGACGTTAGTTTCTAATGAGAAATTAATAACACCTCGTATTCCCTCAACACTGTAATGTGTATTGGGATAACTAAGAATAAAGGTGCAGACTACTGATGCGATAAACGTCCAGTACATCACTTTACGAGCACCATACCTGTCCGATAATATTCCACCAAGTATTCTAAACAGTGAACCTGGAACCGTGTAAAGCCCTACTATCAAGCCTGCTTGAGCCAAGGATACATCGAATACACCGATTGTATATTGGGGTAACCATAGTGCTAATGCCACAAAGGCGCCGAAAACAAAAAAGTAGTACAAGGAGAATCGCCAGACCCTCACCTCTTTCAAAGGCTGGAGCTGGCTATATATAGATACTTGCTCTCGCGGTGTTTCTCGTCGTTCGTTTTTTGCGAGAAAAAAAAATCCAACTCCTGCTGTAGCCAAAATAATTGCATAAACTTGTACTGCACTGCGCCAGTCCATGACCAGTAAGAGCATTGGCATACAGAGTGAGGTCACAAAAGAGCCGACATTTCCCGCGCCAAATATCCCTAAAGCTGTACCTTGTTGGTTTTTCTTAAACCACGCCGATATATATGCCACACCAACAACGAAGCTACCACCTGCCAAGCCAATGCCCAGTGCGCAAAGCAACAGCAAGTAGTAACTGTGAGATAGACTCAGCAACCATGCAGAACCGGACGACAGGAGCATGACAACCGCAAAAACAGTACGGCCCCCAAAGTAGTCAGACGCGATTCCCAAAAACAATCGACTGACTGAACCTGTGAGAATCGGTGTCGCCATTAACAGCCCCAGTTCCGTGCTAGAAAGCTGAAACTCTTCCGCTATTTTTACACCCAATATGGAAAATACCGTCCACATGGCAAAACAAAGCGTAAACGAAAATGTTGACATTCCCAACGCAAATCTCTGTTGCGCCTTTGAACTATCGACTGCCTGTGCCATATGGCTTTCCTCCGACTCATAGCTAGATAAAACTTATAAGATAAAGAAGGAAACCTCCATACACTTAAAGTATCATGATTTACTCAAAAAGTACTCCATTGGTAGTATGCAATAGTATTAAACATTATGTAATTCTACATATAGAAAGACATTAATAGGAACTAAACTGAATTTAAAATGAACTAGACTAGAACAATATGGCACCGCCATGCATAACCAACTGAAATTATAAGGAAAATAATTTAATTACCTACTATTAGATACTCACTCTGCACCAAAAAATGGTGTCCGAGTACCTCCTGCTAGTCATTGTTTTCTTTTTCATTGAGTGCTTTATTAAAGGAAAGTAAGAAATCCTTTTCTGTTTGAATCATGGGGGAGTAAATGGGAAATATTTATCGTTGGGAGCCAGAAGACAATGAATTCTGGGAGCAGTCCGGTAAGCGAATAGCCTACCGAAATCTATGGATCTCTATCCCTAGTCTTCTTTCCGGATTTGCGGTTTGGTTATACTGGGGTATATTAACCGTACAAATGATTAATGCTGGTTATGATTTCAAGCCAGAAGAATTGTTTACACTGACAGCGATTGCCGGTCTCTCAGGCGCGACATTACGAATACCAAGTAGCTTTTTTATTCGTTTTTGTGGTGGGAGAAATACCATTTTCTTCACTACTACGTTACTGATTATACCAGCTTTTTTTACCGGTGCGGCACTAAAAGACCCAACTACGCCGCTTTGGCAGTATCAATTGTTGGCTCTTCTGTCTGGTATTGGCGGAGGAAATTTTGCATCCTCAATGTCGAACATAAGCTTCTTTTTTCCTAAGAAAAAGCAAGGCTTAGCACTAGGTTTAAATGCTGGACTGGGTAACTTTGGTGTGACTACCATGCAAATTCTGATACCTTGGATAATGACATTTGCAGCATTTGGATCGCTAAGTGGAGATCCCACAACACTCTTAACTGATTCTGGAACTATCATTGGAAAAATAAATGCGGGCACGACCACTTGGGTTCAGAATGGAGGATATGTTTGGTTAACACTTCTTCTCCCATTAGCTGTTTTTAGTTGGTTTGGCATGAATAATATTGCCACGAAAGAAGTTACTCCGACTTTACCATCTTTTACAAAAGCAGCCGTAATGATTAGTATAATGATAATCATTGGTTTATTTACATCAGCGATCGGTCTTTGGTTAATATTACCTGAAAGTGCGAATGGTAGCGGCTGGCAAGTACCTAAAGATGTTGCACTTATATTGGTATTATTATCTACATTATTTCTATTGAAGTCATTACCTGGTGCTATTAGTAAAAGCTTAACACACCAGTATCGTATCTTCAAAAACAAGCATACATGGATCATGAGTGTCATTTATACCATGACATTTGGTTCATTTATTGGCTTTTCCGCTGCGTTTCCATTGGCAATTCAACTGATCTTTGGCTATAAGCATATCATCGTGGATGGAGTGATGACTCACTCAACCCCTAATCCCGCCGGGCCGAGTGCACTTACTTATGCGTGGATGGCTCCTTTTATTGGCGCACTCGTGCGACCTGTTGGCGGCTGGTTAGGTGATAAGTTTGGCGGCTCAAAAGTGACCCAAGTGTGTGCTGCTGTCATGGCACTATCTGCACTTGGTGCAGCCTACTATATGGCACAGGCATATGAATCAGAAACACCGCAAGAGTATTTTCTGCCTTTCTTCGTACTGTTCTTATTCTTGTTTACCGCATCCGGAGTAGCGAACGGTTCGGTATTCCGCAGTATTGCGATCATTTTCCCCAAGTCAGAAGCGGGTCCTGTTTTAGGATGGACATCAGCCGTTGCCGCATACGGTGCGTTCTACATTCCAATGGTGTTTGGTGAACAAATTGAAATGTCTACACCTGATCACGCTTTGATAGGTTTTGCTATTTTTTATATTGTGTGTATGTTAGTTAACTGGTTCTTTTACTTCCGTAAAGACGTAGAATATTACAATCCATAATGTACCATTAAAAATATATCTAGGCAGTTTTAGACTGCCTTTCATTAAAGGAATAGAGATGAATATAACTAACTATCAAGAACTTATCGAAGCAACTCAACTACAACCTGAACCTCAAAGATTACTATTTGTCTTCGCAAAAGCGGAGTTACCAGAAGGTCATACTATTCAACAAAAAACGACATTTAGTGCGGGTTCAGGAGGTACGTTAATGCCGGTATTGTGCGTTGATAAGTTACCTCAAGAGGTTGTGGATTTTTCACAACTTGTTTTAGAGTCTAATCAAACCGGAATAGTTTGGGACGTGGTATTCATTTCTGCGCTCGATGGACGAGGTGGCTACCCACCCAATAGCGATCAGGCGCAACAGCCACTAAGAATGATGCTGAATCAAATAAATGAAGGAAAAATCGGCATGTTTATTACGGCAAATAGAAACGGAGATTTAATTTCACTCAACCCTGCTTAACAAGGTAAAAACTATAATGCTAGATGAACATGAGTATCAACGCTATGATCGCCAAATTGCTCTCAAATGTGTGGATATCGAAGGCCAAGAGCGGCTCAAAGCGACTCGCATTTTGGTGATAGGCGCTGGCGGCTTGGGATCCGCCGCGGCTCCATATCTCGCCTCCTCTGGAGTGGGCCACATTACAATATCTGATTTTGATAAAGTGGAACTGTCTAACCTACACCGACAAACCTGCTTTACTGAAAATGATATCGGCCGCTATAAATCTGAAGCGATGTGCGATCGTCTGCTTACTAATAATAGTCATATTTCTTGTGTACCAATAACGTCGAAGCAGTCCTCGCAACTATTAACTGAAGCGATTATCGAGCATGATCTCGTCCTTGACTGTACCGACAACAAGCCTACGCGAGAGCTCATCAATGAAATCTGTTGGCAGCAAAAAACCTTACTAATTTCAGGATCTGCCATTCGTACCGAGGGACAGGTAGGTGTTTTTACTGCCAATAAGAATGAGGCCTGTTATCAATGTATAAGCTCACAGTTTAGCGACGCTCCCTCTAGCTGTGTCATGTCTGGGATCCTCCCGCCTGTTGTGGGCATCATAGGATCAATGCAAGCACTTATCGCCATCAACAGTATTATCGCCCCGAACTCAGTGGTCACCAACGCTTTTTACTATTTCGATGGACTATCAATGGAATGGATACCATACAAAGTAAAGCCCGCTCCCGCATGCAAAATCTGTGGGTAGTTAAGGTTTAGCAAAGCTTGCCACTTTAGGCATAGGAGTGTTGATGATGGAACCCAAAGTATGCGTATGAATAAGACTTTACGTACAGTTACGTTAACTCTACTTTGTTTTCTTTCTGCTACGACGATGGCTGACACCTCGCCCCTTCGCGTAGCTGTGTCCGCAAATTTTAATGGTACTTTCAATGAGCTCGCCCGCGCCTATCAACGAGAGTTTAACCAACCTTTTCTGATTAGTTCTGGCTCTTCGGGCTCTCTATTCGCAAAAATCAAACACGGAGCACCCTATCATCTATTTTTTTCCGCAGATAAAATACGTCCCATCTTGTTGGAGCAAGATGGATTAGTGGTTGAGAACTCTCGTTTTACCTACGCGATTGGCATACCCGTTTTGTGGTCAAAAGACACTGATCTGCTCACTAACGCCGGAGATAAAGTCCTTAAAACATATTCCTTCAAACATCTCGCCATGGCAGATCCTCGTGTCGCTCCATACGGCCTTGCAGCCAAACAAATCATGCAACACCTTGAGCTCTGGAAGGATTTAAATAGCAATACACAAGTCGTGAAGGCGCAGTCCATCGGCCAAGCTTATGGACAGATCGCATCAGAAGCGGCGGAACTGGGTTTTTTATCTTTATCACAAGTAAAAGGCCGTGATGGGGCCATTGGCGGCTCGTACTGGATACCACCGCAATCTCTTTACGATCCCATCGTGCAACAAGCTGTCATTTTAAACTACGCAAAAAAAACGCCCCATATCTTTGATTCAGCAGTTCAATTTCTAAGCTGGGTCAGAACCAGTGAAACAGCTACAGCCATTATCAAAAACTCAGGGTACAAAATAAACCAACCATCAGTCGCAAACCAAGCGACCTTGATACGATCCAAGAAAGGCATTATTGAGCAATGATCTCCCCAAACGATATCACTGCACTGGTTATCACTCTAAAGCTCGCTTTCGTGAGCACCAGTATACTGCTCATAATTTGCACACCGCTGTCGTGGTGGCTGGTCAACACACAGTCACGCGTAAAAATCTTCGTTGAAGCGTTAGTGATGCTGCCTTTAGTCTTACCACCCACCGTGCTGGGCTTCTACCTCCTCCTACTATTGGGGCCTAATGGGTGGATAGGGGGAAGTTTAGAGGCGCTGGGCTTCAATCATTTAGCATTTTCATTTTCTGGGTTAGTGGTTGGTTCCATGATTTATTCATTACCATTCGTAATGCAACCACTTCTATCATCCTTTCAATCAGCAACTGGTGGCATATTGGACGTTGCTGCAACATTAAGAGCCTCTCCGATGGATCGTTTTTTCAATATTGTGCTTCCTTTATCACGAAGGGGTTTTTTAACCGCGGGTGTCCTTTCATTTGCACATTCATTAGGCGAGTTCGGGATCATAATAATGATTGGAGGAAACATTCCAGGGCAAACCCAAGTCGCATCTATTGCTATCTACAATCACGTCGAATCAATGAATTACGACGCCGCGCATACACTGGCAGCCATACTTGTCTCTTTGTCATTTGTTTTACTATTGGCAACCTACACAATGAATAAAAAATTCAAACCAGTGAGCTTTATATGACCATTCAAGTCGCATTGAAATTGGCCAGAGACCAGTTCCTATTGGATATTAATCTGCATTTGCCGGGAAAGGGGGTGACCGCGCTCTTTGGTCGGTCAGGCTCTGGGAAAACGACCATATTACGCAGTATTGCAGGGCTTGAAACGTTGGATAGTGCGACGGTTATTGTCAATGGGGAAACATGGCAGCGCCAAGATGCATGTTTACCCACCCATCAACGCTCTATCGGTTATGTGTTCCAAGAACCGAACCTATTTCCTCATTTAGACGTCAAAGATAATTTGTTATTTAGCTACAACCGTGTAGACAAGGAAAAACGCTATGTCAGTTTTGAAGCAACGGTAGAAAGCCTCGGACTAACCGACATTAGTCGCTGCTACCCTCACCAGTTATCTGGTGGACAAAAACAAAGAGTCGCAATTGCTAGAGCCCTGCTCACAAGCCCGAGCCTATTGCTTATGGACGAACCGATGGCTTCTCTCGACCTTTCCAGTAAAGCCGAGATCTTACCTTACATCGAATCACTACAATCGACCCTGAAGATACCTATCATCTATGTCAGCCATGCCATTGAAGAGGTCTCAAGACTTGCCGATCACATTGTGCTGTTAGATAACGGAAAAGTATTAGCGCATGGCGCAACACAAGATATGCTCACAAGGACAGATTTGTCTTTAGCGCGAGATGATAACGCGGCTGCGGTGGTTCATTGCACCGTCAAAAAGCATACAGACGACTATATGACAGTGCTAGACTTATCCAATGACCAACAATTGCATGTCCCTTTGCAGCACGTCGAAACACACAGCATCATCAAAGCGAGGGTACACGCAAAAGATGTATCAATCGCTTTAGAAGCACCACAACAATCAAGTATCAATAATTGCTTATTGGCACAGCTCATGGAGGTGAGCGACGACACGCACCCCGCCAACGTCTTGTTACGGTTGGACGTAAGTGGTCAACCGATATTATCGAGGATCAGTCGCCGGTCGTTGTCTCGACTCAAACTGCAGCCAGGACAAATGCTCTATGCCCTGGTTAAAGCGGTTAGTTTTGATTATTAACTAACCGCTCCCCCAGTTATATCGGCTAGATAGCCCTAGACAACTGTCTAAACAACGTATACGCCTGAGTCACTTGCTCCCCTGTGACAACAAACCCAGTTAGCTGCTGATCGTCATCAGAGGCTCGCACCACTATCCCCGAACTGACCATATTGATATCCCAGCATATTGCCGAATGGATATCACCTGCCATGTAGATGGGATAATTGGGGGTTTTAACTTTAACCATAATAGCGGGTAACGTTAAACCGCCATCAACGCCAAGAAGCTGCTTACCAAGCGTACTAGCACTTAAAGAAATGGCTTGTAGATAAGGTCTAATTTGGCCTTCAACCTCGGCACAATCTCCTAGCGCAAATACGTCGCTAGCGGATGTCCGCAGCGATGTATCAACGCAAATACCCTGGTTCACTTGAATGCCTGCTTGTGCCGCAAGGTTGGTATTTGGCGTCAGGCCAGCCGCTGATATAACAAGATCCACAGCAATCTTCTTGCCACTCTGCAACGTCAGTGAAAGCGACTGCTCCTGTTGATTGACTTCCACCACACTCTCACCAAGGCACAGTGTCGTGCCGAGTTGCAGCATCTGGCTCTCAAGCGGTCTAGCAACAAACTCTGGAACCAGTGTCCCAAGAAGGTGGGTATTAGGCTCAACAACCACAACGGATTTCCCGCTTCGCGCTAGATCCATCGCAATTTCAACACCTATTAATCCACCCCCTATAATGGCAACACGCTGAGCTTGACGCACATTAGGCTCTAATGCGCGCAACTCTGTCAAAGAATTCGCTGTCATTACTTGATGCGCCGCATCCCCCTGAACCGGAGGTATAAAAGTAGTTGCACCGGTTGCAAAAACCAGCTTTGAATAAAAATACTTTTGACCATTTGCGCGTACACAATGGGCCTGTGTATCGACATGCTCAACGACAGTCTGAGTCAATAAAGTAATATTGTATTCATCTGCGAACACATCAGCGTATTTTAACACTAAATCGTCCGCTGTTTGTTGTTTACTAAATACGTGGCTCAAATCCGGCTTGTGGTACTCATGGCCATCATCAGCCGTCAATACGGTCACCGGGATCTCCCGATCCATACGCCGAATTGTTTTTACCAGTTGGTAAGCAGCGAAGCCACTGCCAATAATAATAATTGGTTCAGTCATTTTCGCTCCCTAACCTTGGTATGTTGTAAAAACATCTTTGCCTAGATGGCACTCAGGACATAAGAAGTATCCCGGAACATCACTCCATACTGTCCCAGGTTCAATACCTTGGTTAGGCTCTCCCACAGCAGGATCATAAACCCAATTACAAACAGTACAAATCATGCACTGACAGTCTGCAGAATGAGGCGGCTCTGCATCTTGGATAGGGTGTGCTTTTGGCTTTTCAGGGCTTAGTGTCGATGGTCGTGGCTTGTCGTTTTTCTCGCAAGACTCAGCCGTCGGTAACATTCGAGAGGGGCGTTTGTTGGCCCACAACTTTGCAATATACTGACCATCCTCTCGACACTTCTCCATACCATCGCGATCAGGACGCCATTTTGTTTTCAAGCTCATCGACGTTTCAAAACCAGCGTCCATAAGGCGCGTGTGGATGCGGTCAACGGCACCACCGGTCCAACCAAAACTACCAAAAGCGCCCGCCTTTTTCGCTTTAAAACGCATCCCGGTGATTTCCTCCAGCATCCCTGCGATCTTAGGCATCATGACATTATTCATCGTTGAAGAACCAACTAACACACCTTTAGAACGGAATACATTTGATAGAATTTCATTTTTGTCGTGTTTCGAAACATTAAACACTTTTACTGCGACGTCCGGATCGACGTCATGGATCCCCTGTGCGATAGCATCAGCCATCATTCGTGTATTATTCGACATAGAGTCATAAAAAATAGTGATTCTGTCTTCTTGATAGTCATCCGCCCACGCAAGGTACTGCTCGATTATTTGAATAGGGTTATCGCGCCAAACGACACCATGAGAGGTTGCGATCATATCGACAGGTAAATTAAAACTTAAAACTTCCTTTATTTTCGCCGTTACTAAACGGCTGAAAGGGGTAAGAATATTAGAATAATACCGTAAGCACTGTTCCATCAGCTCATTTTGGTCAACTTCATCATTAAACAAGCGTTCATCACAGTAATGCTGACCAAAGGCGTCATTGCTGAATAAGACGGCGTCCTCGGTTAAGTAAGTCATCATGCTATCGGGCCAGTGCAGCATGGGCGCTTCAACAAATATAAGCTGCTTACCATTCCCAATATCGATACTATCGCCGGTTTTTACCGTATTAAAATTCCACTCCGGGTGGTGATGGTGGCCCACTATCGAGTCTATCGCCGCTTCAGTGCAATATATCGGCGTGTCAGGGATCCTCTCCATCAAGGCGGACATTGCGCCGGAATGATCTTCCTCTGCGTGATTTACAACAATAAAATCGATACTTTCTAGATCGATTTCCCTTTCAAGGTTTTGCAAAAATTGTTGGCTAAAACGGTGATCAACCGTATCGATCAGTACTGTTTTCTCTTCTTGGATTAAGTAGCTGTTGTAACTTGTTCCTTTGGTGATTTTGTATTCTGTGCCATGAAAGTTCTGCACTTCCCAATCTCGTTGACCCACCCAGCGAATGTTGTTTTTTACCTGTATTGTCATGATTACTACCTTAAATGACATTGAGAACCTAATGCACTCTATATGCATTAGTCGTGCCAAGATAACTAATCATTTAAAATCAAGCACTTATATAGCAACCCACCTAAAACATTGTCTTAATGACAGCATTGATTATTGTCATTTAGACATATATGATTGTCATAAAGACACTAATACTAGATTATGACTGAATTATTCGCCCATTGGCTGCACATCACACAAGATTTAAATTCTGCACTGATTCGAAAAGACCGGTTTGATACATTATTAACGACGATAAGAGAAGTGCTGTGCTGTGATGCATCCGCACTGCTTTTGTATGAGAATCAGACCTTTATTCCTCTCGCCATTAATGGCTTATCGCATGACGTTTTAGGTCGTCGTTTTGCTCTCGCTCAGCACCCGCGTTTGGAAGCCATTGCACGAGCAGGTGATATCGTACGTTTTCCGGCTAACAGCGATTTACCAGACCCTTATGATGGATTAATTCCTAACCGTGATAGCAAGCTTCAGGTTCACTCTTGTATCGGACTTCCGCTATTAGTGGACGATCAGCTAATTGGCGCAATAACTATTGATGCGTTTGACGAAAACCAGTTTGATGGCCTTCTCAATCACGACTTACGACTTATCAGCGCACTGGCAGCTGGTGGACTACAAACAGCCTTGTTATTAGAGCAATTAGAAACACAGGCCAATGTCACACATGAGGCATTGACAGAGCGGCGGACGTTTAGTGATAAGATTATTTCCCGATCGGCGGCAATGCAGACGCTACAACAACAAATAGACGCGGTCGCGAATACGGAGTTATCAGTATTAATAACCGGGGAAACCGGGGTTGGTAAAGAGTTAGTCGCTAATGCACTCCACCAGCGTTCTGCAAGAGCGTCTAAGCCATTAGTCTATCTTAACTGCGCCGCGCTACCGGAATCCGTCGCGGAAAGTGAACTATTTGGTCACATTAAAGGGGCCTTTACCGGTGCAATTAGTGATCGAAAGGGTAAGTTCGAGCAAGCCGATAACGGCACATTATTTTTAGATGAAGTTGGCGAATTATCGTTAGAGTTGCAAGCCAAGCTACTGCGTGCACTCCAATTCGGTGATATCCAGCGGGTCGGCGATGACCGTCATATTCAAGTGAATACGCGCATCATTGCCGCGACCAATCGCGTTTTATATGAGGAAGTAACAGCCGGTCGTTTTAGAGCCGATCTATACCATCGTCTCAGTGTATTCCCTCTCCATGTTCCACCTCTTCGAGAAAGAGACGATGATGTCGTATTATTAGCCGGATTTTTTGCCGAACAGATGAAGGCTAAATTTCATCTTAGCAGCATTCGCCTGTCTGCATCGCTACTTCAAAAGCTCACACAGTATGCATGGCCTGGTAACGTACGCGAACTAGAGCATGCTATCAAACGAGCCAGTGTCCTAGCCAAATCTCGAACGCAGTCGAGGGATCTCGAGCTTACTCTGCAAGATTTTGATCTCTTTACCTCTGACGAAAAGGCGGTTAGTGCTACCCATAAACAGCAAAAAAAAGAGTCTATTGAAGTTCCAACATTAGGGCTACGCGCAGAAACAGAGAATCTTCAGAAAAGAATGATCTCGGACGCATTATCACAAAATCACGGTAATTGGGCCGCCACTGCAAGACAACTTGATATCGATGGTGGCAATTTACATCGCCTAGCAAAACGGTTGAGCCTGAAATAAGAGCGACAAACGCAAGTTACAACCCCGTGAGCTAACGCCCTATTAGAAATTTTTTGACGTATTTATTATTCGCTTTTTATTTTTCAAATCGTTTATGAGAGAGGTGTCTCGAAGCGGTGCCAGGCCGCCAAGAACTCGGTCTTCTTCCTGAATATCTCACGGATAGTCTTCTCGTTGAGGCCCGTAGTGTCGGCTACGTAGACATAGGGATGATTAAAGGACTCCTTCTCGACGCGACTGTACAGCCGCCGAGTCATGCGATGGTCGTCCACCATGTCCGGGAGCGAAGGGCGGAATGTCGTGCCGCAAGCTCGACAAGAGTAACGTCGGCGGATCACCCAGGGGATGACCCGCTTTCCGTAGACCGGGAGGTCGCGGTAAGCGACATCACGCTTGCCGAACCTGACAAACTCATTGTCTGCGCCGCACCCTTCGCAAGCTATGGGGTCGGGAGCAACTATATGAAAGCGCAACCCGTCTTCCATTTCCATGGCATTTAGTACCTGGTACTCAGGGAGACGCAATACGTTGTCAGGCAAGTGTGACATTTCGGGGCAAACCTTCCTGTATCAGAATGGTGTATTCAGTAGTTAACGAACTTTCAATTAGCCAAGGCATGTCGGTCAGCTGTTCCAGCTCTAGAAAAAATCGAGTCGCGCAAAGACTGCATCTGTATGTGTTTCTTTGCATCCTGCTATTCATTCCAGCACTCTATTCATTCGCTGTAGAAATGGGCTCTGAACCCTTCCTTAAACTCCTGATGGCTGGCCAGACAGTGGTTCTGCACCCGCGAAAACGCTTCGATTACTGCTTGGTCATCCGCTTGACGCGCCTCGTCGCCCATATCCCTGGCGGCTTCATGCACCCACCTGTCATATCCCCGGAAGCGTCCGCCGCCGGTTCCGAAAAAGCGCAATATGCGTGTCTTTTCCAAGAACGGTGGCTCGACATGATCGGCAATTAGGGGTGCGATTTCAGTTCAGCTACCTTTTCCTAGTTTTCCCGAGATATGGCCCCAGCAACTTCGCGCATATTTTCATCAAGATCGCGCATAATGGAGCGGAGCACTAGTTCTTCACTGGTGCTTTCCTGTTCTCTCGCTGAGTGTTGATAGTCATTGTCTCCCGCTATTAGCCAAGTTGGCAGGACAGTCAGGGTAATGAGTAGGATGGTCCTAACACTACAGTTTTTTAACGTCATGTTTTTTCTCTCTTGATGAACAATCAATAAATGCTCTTCTGGGCCGCTTACTCTTTTGATGGCTTGGGCGCCTGAACCCAGCCCCACTCGTCAAACAGCACGTAGACTGCGGGGATCACCAGTAGCACCAGCACGGTGGCGCTAAGCAGTCCGAACACCACCGAAATCACCAGCGGCTTGATGGCCGCCGCCTGGGTACTGGTTTCGGCCAGCAGCGGGAGCAAACCGGCGATGGTTGTAGTCGACGAGATCAGGATGGCACGCAGCCGGTCGCGGCTGGCCTGGCCGGCTGCCGCCACGGCATCCAGTCCGCTCTCGCGATGGGTCTTGATAAAGTGGATCAGCAGGATGGCATTGTTGACCACGATGCCGGCCAGGGAGGCCGCGCCGATCAGCGAGGGCGTAGAGAGGTAGTAACCCATGAGTACATGCCCCAAAATGGCGCCGATGAAGGCCAGCGGAATAGACAGCATGACGATCAGCGGTTCGATGTAACTGCGGAACTGGAAGGAGAGGATCACGAAGATTCCCACCAGCCCGATGAGTAGACCGCGGCCTATGGAGCTGCCGGTCTCAGCGGAGCGCGCCACTTGCCCCTCGAAGGTGAGCGCCACCTCGGGATGACGCTCGCGGAACTCGCTGAGCCAGCCGCTGCCGACGAGATCATCGACGATTGCCTGGCCGGTGGCATGCCGCGCATCCACGTTGGCCTCCACGGTTACGGTACGCCGTCCGTCGATGCGGGTAATGCGCGCCCACTCGCGCCGCTCCTCGGCGTTGGCCACCACCTCCAGCGGCACCCGGCCTCCTTCCGGCAGGGCAATGGTCAAATCAACCAAGTTGTCGAGAGAGGTCCTGTCCGCTTCGGCTAGGCGAATCAGCACCTCGATTTCCTGATTGCCGATGCGCAGGGTATCGGCAACCTCCCCCAGCAGCGCCGCACGCAACTGCCCGGACACCTCCTCGGCGGAGAGGCCCAAGCCATGGGCGCCCTCGGCCATCGAGAAGGTCAATTGAGGCTTGCCCAAGCGCAGGTCGTCGAAGACATTATAGACGGCTGCATAATTCTCTAGATGGTCGCCCAACTCTAGCGCCGCCGCCTTCATGGCCTCCAAGTTCTCTCCGGCCAGGCGCACTTCCACGGGCACCCCGGCGGGGCCGAAGCCGGGCTCCTGGATAATTAATCGCTGAAGCCCCTCGATCTCACCGATGGTCTCACGCCAGGCGGCGGTCAGCTCGTCCAGGGTCACCCGGCGACGCTCCGCAGTCAGCAGGTCGACGATGACGGTGGCCACATGAGGACCTGCCTCCCTGGCGCTGGGGTTGTGGTTAAAGCGCACCTGAATCGCCTCGACCAGGGATGCTCCCCCCGGCTGGTCCAGATAGTAGCGTAAATCAAGCTCACGGATTGCCGCCTCGACTCGCTCGGCCACCGCCTCGGTACGTGCTAGGGGGGTACCCTGGGGCATCAGGATACGGGCCTCCAGGACATCGCCATCAATATCCGGCATCGCCTCACTGCCCACATGCCCTCCAGCCATAAAGCCGAAAGAGCCCAGCATAATGGCGAAAATGATTCCCAACACCGCATGGCGAAATCGTATCGCCCGGTCGGCCAGCCGACCGACCGACTCGCGGAACCTGTCAAAATGTCGTTCGAATGCGACACGGAAGCGCGAGTTGTGCCCACTGGCAAGTCGCCCCACGCTGCCCTTAAGATGATGGGGCAAGATCCAGAATGCTTCGATGAGGCTCGCTGCCAGAGCGGCGATCAGCACCACCGGCAGCACTTCAAGCACCGCGCCCAGCTCGCCGGCCAGGAAGGAGAGCGGGGCGAATACCGCGACCGTGGTAAGAAACGACGAAAGTACGCCGGGTAACACCTGGCGGGTACCCGCTACCACCGCCTCCACCGGTGAGGTCCCTTTCAGGGCGTGGACGGCAATGCTGTCTGTGATCACGATGGCATCATCCATGACGATGCCGATAGCCATCAGCAGTGCCACCAAGGTGATCATATTCATTGACAGCCCGGTCAGGGCCATGACGATGAAGGCCCCCATGAAGGCCGCAGGCAGGCCCAGAACGGCCCACAGAGCTAGGCGCGGACGGAAGAAGAGGCTCATCACCAGCACCACCAACACCAGCCCCATTAAGCCGTTATCCACCAGCATCTGCAGGCGGTCGCGAACGATACTGGTCGCATCTTGGGTCAGCGTCAGAGAGATACCCCCGTCGAATCGCCGCCATTCCGCCTCAAGCAACGTGTCCAAAGACTCCTTGACCGTCAGGGCGTCGTCTCGCAGCGCCTTGCTCACCTCCAGCACCAGCGCCGGCTCACCGTTGAAGCGGATTCGCTCTTCAGCCTGCTCACCGGTCTCGGTGATGGTGGCCAGCTCGCCCAGGGTCAGCTCGCCGCCCCCGGCATCGGAGACCACTACCAGATCGGCCAGCTCAGCCAGAGAGCGGCGCTGGTCGGTGAAGCGCATAAGGATATCGCGGTCGGCGGTTTCCAGGGTGCCCAGTGGTAGGTCAAGGTTCTGACTGGCCACTCGACGTGCCAGCTCCCGCGCCGAGAGGCCGTGCTGGCCCAGTGCCTCGCGTGGCACTGCGACCTGCCACTGGCGCTGGGACCTCCCGTGGATCGCTACTTCAGCCACGCCAGGCAGCGTCATAATGCGCTCTTCCAAGCGCAGAGCGTAATCCTCGAGCTGGTGCATCGGCATATCCCCAGACACCGCCACAGCCGCCACCATGTCACTGCGATGAAGCTCCCGCACAACAGGGGAGTCGGCGCGGGCCGGCAGCTCGGTGATGGCGCTCACCTCGGTGTCGATCTCATTGAGGAAGCGAATGGCATCCCCCCCGGCTGACATGGTTGCCGTGGCACTGGCCAGGTTGTCCTGAGCCACACAGCTGAACTCGTCGAGAAATTCCACACCTTTAACGGCATCGTGCAGACGCCGACACACGGCGTCCTCGACGTCGGCGGCGCTCGCCCCGCGATAGACCACCTCCACAGACACTTCCACTGGGCGATAATCTGGGAAGGTCTCACGCTTGAGGTTGGGTGCGGCGAACAGCCCGGCAGCCAGCAGCAGCATTAGCAGCAGATTAGCGGCGGTGGGATGAGCGGCAAACCAGCGAATCATTGCCGTTCTCCTGACGTTACTTCACCCAGAGCCTGGGCGGTCAGACGTGCCTCTAGGGCCACGTCGCGGCGAGGCGCCAGCGCCATACCCTCGATGGCTGGTTGGAGGTCGTCGACGATGACCCGCTCGCCCGGGGCGAGGCCCGATTCGATCACTGCCAGGTCTCCCTGCTTGAAGGCGACGGACACCGAGCGCCTGACCAGGCGAGCGTGCTCGTCAGCAAGGTAGACCTCACCTTGATGGAGGGCCGATGCGGGGACCACGAGTTGTGCTACGGGACTGCGTGCCGACAGGCGCACTCGTGTGTACATGTCGCGCTGTAGTGGCGGATGGTTAGGTGGCCGGGCATCGCGCCAAGGCTCCTCAACCCTTACGACTACTCGCACGGCGCGGGTGGCCGGGTCGAGGCCGCTGGCCACGCGCACAACCCGACCTTCCCAGCTAACCCCGGGTGCTCCGACCAGCTCCAGCTCTGCATCGATCGAGTCAAGATCGATGCGCTCACTCAGATCTAGGATGCCGGGATCGAGCTCGACCAGTGCCACACTGCCCAGGAGGCGTCGTACCATGCTGAAGGGAAGCCGTGCCTCCACCTCGGCAGCCGCCAGGCTATCCGCCTCAAACAACCGCTGACCCACACCCACGAACTGATGAAGCTCTACGTCCACCTCACCGAGACGCAGGTCATAGGGCGCCTCGAAGCGGGTATCCTCCAAGTCATGGCGAGCTTGGGCAAGCCGCACCGATACCCGCTCGCGCTGGGCTGGTAGCAAGGCCAAGGTATTCTCAAGAGTGGCCACCGCCTGGCGCTGCCCCACAGCGCTGCGACGTTGAGCATCACGCTGAGAAATGGAGACAGCACCTGTGGCCGCCAGCCGCTCTATTCGTGAAAGCTCCTGCTCGGTAAAATCGAGTGCCTGGCGTTCCAAATCCAGCAAACGCCGGGTATTGGCCTCTTCTGCCTTGAGCTGATTCAACTCCGCCTCGGCCTCGGCGATAGCCAGCTCGTAGCGACTAGGGTCCAATGCCAGCAGCAAGGTACCTTCGTGCAGCAGGGTGCCGCTCTCCAGATGCGGGTGGCGCTCCACCACCCGGCCCGAGACGTTGGCAACGGATTGCCAGGTTTCGGCAGGGCGCGCCACGCCGTGACCACGTGCCTCAAGGCGAAACGCCAGTGGCTGCGCCTCGATCACTGCCACCACCTTGGGGGCAGGTGGTGAGTCACTGTGCTCGGGAACCTGCCGATTAACCACGAAGAAGACCAGAAGCGCCGCACCGATGGCGAGGCCAATGACTACCGCCAAAAAACGCCCCAAGCGTTGATTCAGGCCTGTCATCGGTACGCCCCTTGTGCTTTCTGGATACCATGACAGTAGAGGTGGAACGCCCCCTCGGCCTGCTCGACCATATGGTTCATATTGTCGAAAATCAGCGACTGCATGACCAGGCCTTGGATGGTGCCGATGAACTGCGTGGCGGCCATTTCGATATTCAGCTCTTGACGCAGTTCGTCAGCCTCCTGCGCCTCGTTCAACAATCTCTCGATCCGCTCACGGTAGAGAAACAGCAGCGAGCGAACCATACGTCTCGCCGGCGTCGGCCGGGCATGCTGCAGCTGCCCCATCATCAGCCGAGGCACGCCAGGATGCTCGACGATAAACGTGATATGGCCATGGAATATCGCCTCGAGCGCGGCCAGCGGGCTATTCGCCGAGGCAGCGGCCTTATCTAACAGTTTCATCACACGTTCGGTCACCCTGCCGATGACGGCCTCCCAGATCGCATCCTTGCTTGGAAAATGCCGGAACAACGCACCTTGGGTGACCCTCATGTGCTTGGCGATGCTGCCGGTGGTGATATTGGCTGGGTCATCCTGCGCGCTCAGGTCAATGACCGCGTCGACAGTGAGCTCCCGGCGCTCTTCGGCTGTCAAATTTCGTTTGTGAGTCATAACAAGTCATATAAGATAGTAATTAATTACTATCTTATGGCAACCTAGTCTACGACGCAACCAGATTCTGATTGAGGGCGTATTCGATACCTAATACATTTCGCGCGATCCGTCAGAGACCTGCACTGCGCCCATCTAGTCGCTGATTGAGAGCTAAAGGCCGATCAGGCTGCAAGGTCATCGGCATGATATTCGTCACCAAGGCATTCAAGGATTCGCACGACCTGGCTGAATCGAATTTTTCATCAGCCTTTCGTGAACCCCTTTAGGGATGTGAAGCAGCAGCTGCTTTGAGGCACCCGCCTCAACCTTTCTTGCCAACCAGGAAGTACGGAGAGAACGAAGCTTGTACAGGTGTTCGTAAAACATCGGATACACCACTTAATCCCGGTATCCATCACAAGTCCATAAGTCAACGCTCTACTGAGTTTACTTGATGTATTTTTAGTTGCCCGATTTTTGCTTTTCCAGTCGTTTGTGACGGTTAGAATTCTTAGGGATTAGATACGGTGGAACCGCTTTGCGCTCATGGTATAAGTGTCTAAGCGCAAGGATCGGGTGAGACAGTAACATTCTTGGACCAGCGTACCGCATGACCGTCTTCATCTCTTGCTTTTCTGCCTTCTTATAGCAGTGGATAGGACAACGATTGCAAGTCGGTTTGTCTTGACCATAAGGGCAACGATCCAACTTCACTTCTGCATAGTCTCTCAAATGTTGGCACGCTGAACAGAGCGACTTGCCCTGATGATGATCACGACAATAGATTTGTATCATGCATGAAACGGTTTTAAATTCTGTTATAAGCTCACCGGTTAACCACTTTGAATCCATACCTTACACCTATAAAATAGTAGCAATAATAGCGGTAAGGCATAAGAAGGATGGTAACAGTAATAGCCTGCATTAAACCCTACTCCAAGCTTACCTTTTATTAATAATAATGTGATAAGACTACCCCGCCGCGCCATCTGTGCGTGCTTGACTCAGCATGGGGCCAAATCGTACCGCAAACCAGCCATAGCTTATCGTCCAAAGCAGTGCTGATGCAGCGACCAGCTCTAGGGTATAAACTGGCCAAAACCACATGCCAAACACACGCACTAATGCTGAAATCAACAGAGCATAAAACAACCAAGAAACAGCGGGGCCCTGATAAACATTACGCCCAGTATGCCCAAGCGTGACTCGTGCAATCATGGCCAGGATCACCCCACCTAAAGTGCCTATCGCAAAAAGATGCCAAATGAGGTTTGATGCCCAAGGGTTCATCACCAACGCTTTTAATATCAATCCAAGTGGTAAAAAGACATAAAATAGATGAAGCGAAAACAGCATCGGCACCTTGTATGCTTTCCAGCCTTGCCAGCGATAGAGCCGAACACATTGAGCAATACCCGCTGTGAGCAGCAACCCACGCGCGACTATGTTATCAGTGCCGGACACCAAAGTGACGCCAATCAATAGCACAAACAGAGCGATAATCGCTCGCTCTAGCCACACAGGTGTGCTGGACACCTGTATACCCAACTTCTTCTCCGTAAAAAACGGGATCACACGGCCACCCATTACGCTAATAAGCAGCATGAACCACAACAAGGTACTGTGCCAAACTTGATTAATAGGTAGTGAGACTTCCCCTAGCTGTACGCCGTAAGACAATGCGTTAAGTAAGGCCGCCACCGCTAAAATAGGAATAAATAGGTAATTGCGCTGACGTTTAGTCACTACCACGCGATAACCCAACGACCATGCCACGCAGGCCATAAACAGGGTATCAAGTACAAGGCTCGCCCAAATCGGGACATCCACCCAGAAGCTCAACCGCGCCAACAGCCATAATGAAAAAATGGCGAAAAGCTTCAGTCCTCGGGTTCCGGGCACACCCGTCCAGTTTTGCACCGCCGTCATTAAGAACCCACCGACAATTGCCATCGAAAAGCCAAACAGCATCTCATGAGCGTGCCACCACAGGGAGGGTACGCTCAGCGAAAAAAGGTTAGGATCAGTATAAAGCCCTGCCCAAACGGTAATGACAATGCACGAATAGAGCGCTCCAAAGAGAAAAAACGGCCGAAAACCAAGTCGAAATAGGGGTGGGATCCGATCCTCTTTTTGTTTATCCGTAACGTTTAACAACATAACCAAGCACTCCGTGAGTCAATCAGTTTCTCACCCTAGCACAAAAGAATGCTTCTCAATTGATGTCAAACAAGTCTAAAACAATTTAATGTGCTACAAAAAGTAGGGTTATTTTGATGGTTTATCGACCAAGCTACACATAAGTAAACCAAAGGGCTGGACGTCACCGGTGATAACCACAACAATTTGCTCATCACCTACCCGCGCAATATTTAAGCGGTACAGATACAGCTTAAGGAGGCCCATGACCAACCCATCTAGCACAAAGTTTGCGGTTCTCGGTGCCGCGCTTATCGCCATAAGCTATGGCCTAGCTCGTTTTGCGTTTGGCCTCTTCGTGCCACCCATTCGCGATGACTTAGGGCTTCGCCCAGCGCAGATAGGTATGATTAGTGCCTTACCGCTTATCAGCTTTATTTTTGCCACTGTCATTGCCTCTCTCATCGCCGATAGGATGGGTGCAAGAATTACGGCGATTATCTCCGGCCTTTTTGGCACCGTCGGGTTAGGAGTAATTAGTCAAGCGTCGGGCGCGTTTTCACTCGGTATTGGGGTCGTTTTTTGCGGTATTTGTACGGGCTTAATGATGCCAGCCCTCACCGCAGCCATGCAGGCAATTGTAAACCGTGCTCTTCATGGTCGCGTAAGCTCAGTCATGAATGCGGGTACCAGTATTGGTGTCGTCGTTGCTGTACCTGTGGTTTTGATGTTTGAGTCGGCCTGGCGTATGGCCTATTTATCTTTTGCAGTCATTGCGGGAATCGGCGTTTTAGCGGCGTGGCGAATGCTCCCTTCTGTCTCACCTGTGACGCCAACCGATGCTGCCCCTGCGCCCCCGATCAGCCGATTGCAATGGGCCCGACTTCTTCGCTTATCACTCTTTGCATTTGCAATGGGATTTGTCTCTGCTGCGTATTGGATTTTCGCACCGGATTTGGTCATCACACTGGGAGAGCTTCCTGCCGATGCGACCGGGTGGTTATGGTTTGCCGTAGGTCTTGCCGGTCTCGGCGGCGCGATAGCCGCTGATCTAGCCGATCGCAACAATCCACCTATTACCCACTCGTTAATGTTAATGATGCTGGCCGCGAGTATGGCACTGATTGCAGCGAGCCCTAATAACCTATTGTTAACCGTATTTTCGGCATTAGTCTTTGGCCTAGCCTACATGAGTCTAACCGGATTGTACTTGATGACAGGGATCCGCCTTCTTCCTGGTCGTCTGTCTCTGGGGCCAGTATTGCCGTTTTTAGCCGTATCACTGGGCCAGGCGGTTGGATCACCCGTTTTAGGCTTATTAATAGAGCAAACAGGTTACGCGAATGCTTTTTCATTATTTGCGTCAATCAGTATTGTGGTTGCCATTATCTCCCCACTCTATCCTCGCCAGCTCGAACAGGAATGGGATGAAGAAGTGATCGAGGACACCGGTCTACAAGCGGCGTATGACCACCAACTGCATGATGATGAGGGCGAGCCCTATCGCGGGATAGAAATAGAAGAAAAGACCAAAACAGCCGAAGCAGAGCGCATAGATGAAAACTAATTACAAAAATGTTATTTAGTACAGATATAAAGTTTAAACTTGATCACAGTTCAAACACAAACTATGCTTTTTACATACTGATATGTAATTTAGTTACACACAAGGAGCGTGTTATGTTATCAGCCATTAAGGAACTGTTTACCCCTCACAAAGACTATGCAGGTCGACACATTGATGCTGTTATCGACCGGTTAGCGGCGCAAACAGGGACAGAAGCCCATGCTTGGTCTTATCTCCGAGAGCAAGCTGTGTATGAGAATACATTAAACGGCATGCGTATTTACCCGCATGAGCTGAGAAAGTACGCGGCTTAAAACAGACTGCACTCAGGACACCAGCAGATTTTACGTCGTGTGGATGTGGGGTTCGTGCTAGACTCCACGCCATTCAGTGTCTCCACCCTTTTTATGGGTGGGTGGGCGCGCGTTCATTGTTTGTTGAGTTTGCCATGCCATTTAAAAAACTGGGGTTAAGCGCCCCGCTTTGCCAAGCCATAGCCCAACGCGGCTATACCATCCCCACGCCAATTCAAGCCAAAGCCATTCCGATCATCCAACAAGGCCATGATCTGATTGCCGCTGCGCAAACAGGTACCGGGAAAACCTCAAGTTTTATCTGGCCCATTATCGATAAGTTGTGTGCCGGTGAAGCGGGACGCAAAAAGCGCGCTCGCGCATTGGTGATTGCTCCAACAAGAGAGTTGGCCTTGCAAGTCGCCGAAAGCGCCCGCCAAGATACGCAGTTTACCGCGCTTAAAACCTTAGCGATGGTTGGCGGCATGGACGAGCAGGCACAAAAGCAAGCCTTGATCGAGGGCGTCGACATTTTGGTCGCCACGCCAGGGCGCCTACGCGATTTACTCAGCCAACGAGCCGTCTATCTAGATGAAGTAGAAGTGCTGGTGCTGGATGAAGCCGATCGTATGCTCGATATGGGCTTTATTGATGCAATTCAAAACATTCTCGACCGCTTACCGGCAAGCACGCAATGCCTGCTGTTTTCTGCCACCTTGTCTAATAAAGTGCGCGATCTAGCCAAAGCGACCATTGGCGATGAAGGCAAAGAAATCAGCATTGCCGCACGAGATGCCTCGAAAGACAACATTACTCAGTGGTGTATTCCAGTCGATAAAGATAAAAAATCCGCACTGCTTAGCCATTTGATTAAAGAAAATGGCTGGACGCAGGCATTAATTTTTATCGAAACCAAGCACGGTGCCGCCAAGCTCGCCACTCAGTTGGAAAAACGGGGCATTGCCGCCGAAGCGTTTCACAGTGGACGCAGCCAAGCCGTGCGGACCCAACTGCTGGAAAACTTTAAAAACGGTGACATCCAATTTTTAATTGCCACCGGTGTCGCCGCGCGTGGCATTGATATTGAGTCGCTTGAGCGCGTGGTCAATTACGATTTGCCCTTCCCGGCCGACGAGTACGTCCACCGAATTGGCCGTACCGGTCGCGCCAGTGCTCAAGGCGAAGCGATTTCATTGGTCTCAAAAGATAACACCAAAAACTTGCGCATGATTGAAGCACGTCTCGGGCACCCACTTGAGCGTCGCATCATCGAAGGCTTTGAGCCTAAAAAGCCGGTGCCGCTGACTGCACCCAAGTGATAATGTACAAACAATGATCGCGACAAAAAACGGCGAGCCTGGTGCTCGCCGTTTTTGTTTGCTTTATGCCTGAGTCAGTGTTTGCCACAGCGCCTGCCATGCGTCTGGGCGGCGATAGTATTGGCTCACTGTGATGGCTTGCCATTGACCGTTTTGCTCCACCAGCATGGATGGAAAACCGCGTAAGCCATGCGCTGCCATCAATTGACGGGTTTGATTCACCGCAGGCATCACATCATTTTCGGCGCGATTCATCGCCTGTTGCCAAGCCCCTGCCTCTATCCCCACCTCACTGGCAAGCTCTGAGAGCGTGTCAGCTTCATAGACGGAGCGACCTTGCTGATAATGGCCACGCTGGATGCGTTTCAGCATCTCTGCACCCTGACCATCAAGCTGCTGGGCAGCGAGGATGGCTTGCGCGGTAATAAAGGAGTCCAAAATTACCGGCTGGTCGCTTGCCACGCGGTCAAGATAGGCTTGACCAAATGCCTGTCCGGTTTGATCGGCAATGGTCTGATCTGCCGCCAAGATGTGTTGACGAAAGCTGTCTTCAATCGGCGCACGCTCACGCATGCCACCTGGATGAAGCTGCAAGTTAATCTCAGGGGTGTTGCTCAGGCTTTCAATCAAGGTGGCGGCGCCAAAGCACCAGCCACACATTGGGTCAAAAATATAGTGGACGTTTACCATTCCATCTCTCCCATATGTACTTTGGCACCAATTTCCAAAGCCATCGGCAAACCCGCTTTCGGATATTTCGCTTGCATGGTTTTAATCAGCTCAGCACTGTCTTTGCTGTTTGCTTTCGCCTCGGCAAAGTCTTGCAAATACTGCTGGGCAAAAGTAATGGTGTCAGCGTTTAGTGCCGTGCCCGCGGTCATGTGTCCTGGGATCACGACGTTAGGCTTCAGTGCTGCCATTTCTTCTAGTTGTGCGGCCCAACCTTCACGCGCTTGGTCAGATTGCGCGTCTGCCATCCAAAGGTGAACATTGCCATACACAGCGACGTTACCGAGGATCGCCTTGTTGGCTGGGATCCAAAGATACGGACGATGTGCCAACTCGCCTTTCGCGCCGCGAATTTCAATTTTACGACCGTCCAGTGTCAATGATGAACGGGTATAAGCCGCAGGCACCACAGGATTTTGCGGGGCATTATCACCCATTTTTGGAGCCCAAAATGCCATTTTTCCATCCAGTTTTTCTACAATGGTGGCGCGCACTGCCGGGGTGGTGATCACTTTTGCGTCAGGGAACATACCGTGCAGCACTTCCGCACCAAAATAGTAATCTGGGTCTGCTTGGCTAATAAAGATAGTGGTTAGCTCTTTCCCAGAGTCCAGCACTTTAGCAGCAATACGTAGCGCGTCTGCTTTAGTAAAGCCCGTATCAACCACCATGGCTTCGGTTTCGCCATACACCAAGGTTGAGTTTACGTGGAAGCTATTACCATCCGCGTTATATACGTCCAAGTTCAAGGGTTCAGCATTATTTGCTGCCATTGCGCTGCCAGTCAGTAATAAAGAGGCGGCTAGGGTTTTTATCAATTTCATCGTCGTGCTCCGTTGTTTGCATTCGGTGTTGAGATGCTGTGCAGTTTACGGGCTCGACTTGTTCGGATATATAGCTAATAATTTGCATCATTGTTTCATATTTCGATCATATTGATGCGTCGTCGCCATGCATTACACGATCGATATTGTTTATAGCCAACCTCGGAGCACACTCATGGATAAACTTACTGCGGCAAGAGTCATGGTGGATGTCGCCCTAACGCAAAGTTTTACCGCCACTGCCGAGCGTCTCGAGATGTCGCGCCCGATGGTGACTCGCCATGTCGAAGCGCTGGAAGACTGGTTGGGCGTGCGCTTATTACAACGCACCACGCGTAAGGTTTCATTAACTTCCGCCGGCGAGCAAAGCTTGCCGCAACTGGAGCAATGGGTTGAGCAAGCCAATGCCCTGACACAGCAATGGCAACAAGACGCGGGCTTGACCGGAAAAGTGCGGGTGGCCACCAGTATGTCGTTTGGTTTTGCGCAACTGATCCCCGCGGTAAAGCCCTTTATGGCCGCTCACCCCGGGGTCGATGTAGATATTGAAGTGCAAGACAAGGCCGTCGATTTGATTGCGGAACGGATTGATATAGCCATCCGCATTGCATCCAACCCGGATCCTTCCCTAATTGGTCGTCCGATCGCCGCGTGTGATTCCGTTTTGGTAGCGGCACCGGATTATTTGGCGGCCCATGCACCGATCCGCTCACCGGACGATCTCACCGCGCATAGCTGTCTCAGTTACAAGCAGTTTGATCGACCGATTTGGCATTTAGACAAAGGCGAGGAACACGCCGCGGTTGAAGTGCAAGGTAAGCTCTCAGCTAACGAGGCGACCACCTTGCTCAGTGCTGCCATTCAGGGCATGGGCGTAAGCATGCAGCCGGTGTATCTGGCTCATAGTGCCATTGCGCGAGGTCAGTTGGAGGTCGTGCTCCCCGATTGGCAACCCAAGGCAATGGATATCTACGCCTTGTATCCGTCACGTCGCAACCAGCCACCAGCGGTGCGTGCGCTGCTGGATGCGCTGATTGCCCACTTCGCCAATCGCGAGTGGGCACCGGTTGCTATTTAGTCAGCAGAAAAAATTGAGTGATGCTAGGATAAGCGCGCCGGCTTAATCAGACGATTTTGCTTGCGCAGCATGATAACGCTGAGCTTTAACCAGCCATTTATCAAGTTGATTGGCAAAGGCTTGTTTTTGCTGCGGGCCAAGCGGTGCGGGCCCGCCTGTGTGCACGCCGCTACTACGCATGGTTTCCATAAAATCACGGATATTGAGTCGGGCACGGATGTTTTCTTTGGTGAGCAATTCACCGCGGGTGTTAATTACCGTGACGCCTTTTTCAATCACTTCATCCGCTAAGGGAATATCTTGGGTGATCACCAAATCCCCGGCGACGGCATCGGCAACAATTTGGTTATCCGCCACATCAAAGCCCTTTTCTACCTGACGTGCGCTGGCATAGGGCGACGGCGGCAAACGAATAAATTGGTTGGCTACAAAGGTGGCTTGAATCTGTGTTCGGTGTGCCGCACGAACAATCATCTCGCGCATCGCGACCGGACAAGCGTCCGCATCTACCCATATTTGCATGCTGGCTCTCTTAGCTTTTGCGTCAATGCCTGCATTAAACCCCAATTCGCTACAAAATGAAACGTTAGCCCTGCGTCGTGACGGCGTTTAATACGGGCTTTACATCGCTTGACTACTCAGGCGCGCAGATATTAGTCTGCCTTGGCCGTCCGCTCTCAAACTGCGCTAACCAAGACGTTAAGCATGGCATCACGCCATCTGCAAACGCTGCATCGCCTTGCCACCAAATACGGGCCAGTGTTAACCAGCGGTGATGCTCACTGTGCGCGTTGGCGATATTGTCGGTGCGCAGTAGGCTGTGATCGGCATGTTCAAACACACGCACGTGATAAAAAGGCAGCGGCGCGTTAGCAAGCCGTTGATGATAGGTTGAAGCGGTCTTATCCGAGTCGACATAAGCATCCCGCGCACCAAATAACGCTAACATGGGCACGTCGAGATCGATTAAATCATTGGTCACATCCGAGGCCCAATTACGTTGTACAAATTGCCAAAAGGCCTCGCTCATGGGCGCTTTCTCATTCTGATTTACGTGGTCTAGGTACTGTTGATACGACGCGCCGGATTGGATCAAAGCATCCACTTTCGCCTCGGCAGCTTGCTCTGTCGCACTCTCTGACTCACTGTATCCGGTGGCTAATCGTCGTTGACGTCCAGAATACTGGGATTGGGCCATCCAGTTGACTGCACCGCCTACACTGATTAAAAAGTCGATATCTTCCACTTGGTGCGCCACCTTAGGGATCACCCAACCGGCTTGGCTAAAGCCCATCAACCCCAGCTTGCCATCCTTTAGCCCCAAAGCTTGGCGCAAATAGCGAATCGCCACGGCGACTTCATCGGCGCGATCTTGCATCGATTGCGACCGCCAATCCCTGCTGGAATCCCCCACGCCCGGTTTATCCCAAGACATTGCACACCACCCATTCGCCGCTAACACTCGCCAAAGTGGGAGGTAATAACCAAACGCATCGGTCGGCACATCACCTGAGCCATGCACAAACACCACACACTGATGCGGTGTTTCAGTACTTTCAGGTAAAATTAACTCACCCGTGAGCTGATTATCGCCTGCGTTAAACTGAATGGCTTGACGATACAGCCCCGCGTTTGGATCATCCATGGCTATCACCACAAAAACGCCTATCAGCATCAATGCTATTAAACCTCGCTTTAGCCACTTCATCCCCTTTCTCCCTCCACCCAATTGCCGCTAAAAGGTGTATAAATAGCCGGTATTGAACGACCAAAGATCATCTCTATCAACAATCGGGCTGTCTGATACTTCATCGCCATAGTGGCGATAGCTCACCCCCAACAACAGATGATGCGCACGGCCAAGCGTGTAATAGAGATTGAGGTCGGATTGGAATTTGCAGGTTTGAGCAGGTTGGTAAGTAGGTCGGCCAGCTTTGGTATCTTGCGCTGACACGCCGACATAATAACGACTCACCGCGCGACCCACACAAGTCAGTGACAATTGTGGGTCCACCACCCACTGGCCTTGCTCTATGGGAGCGCCATAGCGGGCCACTACTGCGCCGCTATTATGGTTGTTTGAGATATCATGATGGTAGCCCAGCTCAAAATAGCCCACCGATGTTACCCATCCCGTGGTTAGATTAGCGGTATACACCTTATCGAGGCTTTTCATATCCTTGAGGGTTTTACTGTCACCGCGGGTATGGTCGCCAAACACATCGTCGCCCACACCCGCCGACACATACCAGCTGTCGCCCTCGGCGAGATACACACCTAGGGTGTCGCTGCGATAAAAAATTCCCTCCCATTGCGCCTCAACTACCAACTCAATGTCTTGGTCATCTTCACCATCTTTATAAATCGACGGCTCGGTATAGCCGACCAGACCGACGGTCAGATAATTATCCCCAGACACGCTGTCGGTTTGCGCGTGTCCAACCCAAGGGATCAAGGTTAAAAGTAAACAGATAAGCGTGACAAATGGGTTCACCGGCTGTTCTCCATAATGGCGAAATAGTAACTGAGAGTTCGCCCTTATCTTGAAACAACCGGTATTAAGAAAACCTTAAGACACTCCCGTCATTTTGTGCGCCGCTTCCCAATTGATCAGCGCCCTCGCCACCTGAGCGTCGCACTGAAATTCAAAATGCCAGTTAAGCTGACTGGCAATGCGTTCAACAAGCTGTAGACCTAGGCCAAATCCGATCTGATTCTCGTCCACGCCTGAATCAATAGGGTTGGCAATCGAAAACTGCCCATTGGTGATCTTAATCTCAATCACGCCGGATGCGCTGTAGGTGAGCGCATTGCGAATCAGGTTGGCGCTCGCAATACGCCATAACTCCCTCTCGATAGAGATGTAGTCGCTTTGATTATCGATATGAACGGTCACCTGCTTATGTGCCGCAAGATACGCTAGCTCATCTACCAAGGTTGCGCACAGCGAGCCAAGGTCGACCTTTGATTGGCGAATTTTGTCTGGATGTTGCCTTGCCAGCCAAAGCAGTGATTCAGACAGCGCCATCATATTAACGTTGGCACGCGAGGCACGCTGCAATGCCGGATAACTGGCATCCTTGTTATCGATACGCAGCGACAAAGTATCCAAGGATGCCTGCATGATCGCCAAGGGCGTGCGCAGTTCATGGCTGGCATGCTTTAAAAACTGCTGCTCCCGTTGGTTATACTCACGCACCTGTTGCAACGAGGCCATCAAGTGGTCGGCGATTTGGTTAACTTCACGTACCGAAAAGCGCACATCGATATCTTGATCCGGGTGTGTTTTTACCCGCGCTGACCATGCCACCAACTCTTTCAGTGGCTTTAATGCGTTGTTGAACAACAGCCCAATCACGGTGACAAGCACCAGCATAAAAGCGGCAATTAACACGCTGGCATCGGCCAAAGAGCGCTCGACAATCATGGCGGCTAATGCTTCGATTTTTTCTGCCGCTTCAAATTCGACTAGGTATAATCCTTGCGATAGATGCTGGTCGGAGTACAACAAATAACCATACTCACGCGCTCCACTAGAATTAATGCGCTGAATTTCAATCGGATCATCGGGTTGTATCGGCTCTGAGGAAAACAAATCACGCACCGATTTTGGGATAGACTGCCAATCTCGATACGCACTGACAGTGTCGCTTTGGGGTAATAGATAGTTAGGATCGGCGGTCAGCTTTTGCTCTAGTTTGATAGCATCGAGCCGCATGTAGTTTTTGCCTGCCTGACTGATTTGATAAAAACTAAACACGGTGACAAGCGCCAATAACCCGATAAAGATCGCCACCGCCATCAACACAAGCTGGCGGCGCGATTGTGCCGCGAGGCTTCGAACAGGACGTTGGCTCATACAGGCGGAGCCTCGGAAAGGGACAAACCAATGCCGACATGGGTGTGGATCAGCGTTTTTGTAAAGGGCTTATCAACTACTTTGCGCAAATGGTGAAGATGCACGTTAATGGTCCCTTGCCGCACATCCTCGCTGGCCCAAATCGCCTCTTCAATATCGCTTCTGGACACCACAGTGGGTGAGCGGCGCGCGAGTAGCAACAGAATGTTCCAACCGATAGGGGTCAGTTTAAGCGGCGTGTCACCGCGCGACGCGATATGCTCTTTGGGATAAATCGTCAGATCGGCAATGGTAATACATTCTCGCACCGGGTGATGACGCCGATGCAAGGCCTGTAAACGTGCGAGCAACAAAGGCATGGTGCAAGGTTTAACTACATAATCATCCACGCCGGCACGAAAGCCCTCAAGCTGGTCGGTTTCCGCATCACACGCAGTCAGCATTAACACCGGGGTATCAATGCCCTGTTCGCGCAGCTCACGACAAACCGCCATACCCTGTGTTTTGGGCAGCATATTATCGAGTATCACACAATCAAACGTCTGCTGGCTGGCAAGCTGAACACCGGTTTCGCCGTTATAGGCAAAATCACAGTCGATATGATGCAGCTCTAAATATTCTGAAATCGCGAGGCTAAGATCGTGGTCATCTTCAATGATGAGTATTTTCATGCGGCGTGCTCTTCTCTCCGTGTCGTTTTTAATCTACACGAATCCATTGGATAAAAAACACCCCTCTTAATGTCTCCCGATACAAAAAAAAGCGCCCGCAGGCGCTTTCATCGAAAGACTATCATATGACTTACTTTAACAACGCCAATACCGCATTGACGCACGCTTCAGACGATACTGGGTTTTGCCCAGTGACTAGGTTGCCATCGGTGACCACAAATGAGGTAAAATCATCCGCTTTTTCGTACATACCACCGTTTTCTTTGAGCATATCTTCCACTAAGAAAGGAACGACCTCGGTTAAGCCAACCGCGGCCTCTTCACCGTTGGTAAAGCCGGTGACTCGCTTGCCCTTTACTAACGGCTCGTCGCGATCTGAACGAGTATGGCGGAACACAGCCGGGCCATGACACACCGCACCGACAGGTTTGCCCTGGTAATAGAAGGTTTCGATCAATTGACGCGAGGTTGGATCTTCCGCCAAGTCCCACAATGGACCATGACCGCCGGGATAGAAAATGGCGTCATATTCGTAAGCATTAATATCACTTAGCTTGACGGTATTATTAACCATGTCTTGTAGCTCAGCGTCTTCGTCAAAACGACGTGTTGAATCAGCCTGCGCATCTTCCGCCTCGCTATTCGGATCAATCGGTGCCTTGCCGCCTTTGGGACTGGCGACAACAATGCTTGCGCCGGCATCTTTAAACGCGTAATAAGGGGTCGTGAACTCTTCAAGCCAAAAGCCTGTCTGGTGACCCGTATCGCCCATGGCATCGTGGGATGTTAGCACCATCAAAATTTTATGTTGTTGCATCATCGCTCCTTCTTGTCACGCGTTTGGATGATATTTCAT
Source organism: Salinivibrio costicola subsp. alcaliphilus (assembly GCF_001996185.1). Classification (NCBI taxonomy): domain Bacteria; kingdom Pseudomonadati; phylum Pseudomonadota; class Gammaproteobacteria; order Vibrionales; family Vibrionaceae; genus Salinivibrio; species Salinivibrio costicola. The sequence continues at coordinate 12,665 of NZ_MUFR01000021.1, read as the reverse complement.
TCATTTACTCTGTATTGTCATTAGCTAGACTAACAGGCCAAAGAGGTAAACGTAATGGGTGCCCGCTTAGATCAATACAATCAATTGACGGTTTATTTACTTTCCTCGTCTAACGCTGACCTAATACTAGCTCAGGAATGACAGCCTAACCTGCGCATTGCCTACAATAGTCTCATCCATTGCAGGCCATCGCCCGCATCGTTTCAGACTTAACATCGATACAATGAGGTCACTATGAAAAAAACATACCTACTCGCCCCTCTCGCACTCGTCGCCGTTTTAGTTGGCTGTGAACAACAAACAAACGACCCTCAAGAGGGAAAGTCGCAAATCGAATCTAGCGTAGAAAACGCCCAAACTGCAGTAAAAGAAGGCACCGAACAAGCATTAGACAGTGCGGAAACGGCTATCGACAACGCTGAGGATACGGTTTATGAAATGACCGATCACCACAACGCTAAAACCTCACTAGACTGGAACGGTACGTATCAAGGCGTGATCCCTTGCGCCGACTGTGAAGGTATTGATACCACACTGACGCTTAACCAAGACAATACCTACATTCTTAGCAAAACTTACTTGGGTAAACAGGGAGAAGCATTCAAGGAAGAAGGATCTTTTTCCTGGGATCAAACAGGCAGTGTCGTGATCCTTGAAGGCCTGACTGACAGCCCTAACCACTTCTTTGTGGCGGAAAACCAGGTGATCATGCAAGACATGAATGGCGAGACCATCAACGGCGATCTCGCTGACATGTACAAATTGAAAAAGCAGTAATGCATCGAGCGCCTTATCGCTCACAACAAGCGGTAGGGCGTATTTTTTCTCCTTTAGCCCTAGAATGACGCGCTCTCGCTGTTTTTTCTATCTTAATGCCGCGATTCACTCTCTTTTCTCCCCCACTGTTCGCACAATTTGTCACGTTAAGTGACAAATTTGTTGCCAATAAAACTTGACGATATTTCACTCTATGGTTTAACACTTAACTAGAGGCGAAACAAAATCTTATCCGGTTGGTGGTAAAAGCTCATATAAGAGAGCTGGACGCGGCAACCTGACACTACCTAGATTAGGACTGCGCACCAAACGAAAGCCTTCTCCGTTTGTTCGATAACGTGACCGAAAAACGGCACCTTTCTGCACCGGTAATCGTGCTTGATCCAAGTTCGATTACCGGTCAGTAGTACGTTTTATAAGCACCACCGTCGTGGGATTGAACAGGAGTCAGCGTATGAGCGACGTTGTATTGAAGTTTTCATACGAAGAATACAGCGCCCGTTTAGCCAAGGTCCGCTATGCCATGGAAGAGAACGATATCGATACCTTGCTGGTACACGATCCATCGAATATGGCGTGGCTGACAGGCTATGATGGCTGGTCTTTTTATGTGCCCCAGTGTGTCGTGATTGGTTCGACCGGCGATCCGTTATGGTTTGGTCGTATCCAAGACGCCAATGGTGCGCTGCGGACTGTTTACATGAGCGCTGAATGCATCACCTATTACCCTGACCACTATGTCATGAATCCACCGCTCCATCCTATGGAGTACCTTTGCAATTATGTTCTGGCAGAAAACTACTGGGATCGCGGCCGGATTGGGGTAGAAAAAGATAATTATTACTTCAGTGCCACCGCGTTCGAATCCCTCAAAGAAAATCTGCCAATGGCAACCCTGGTGGACACCACTGGGCTAGTTAACTGGTGTCGCGCGGTCAAATCTAATCAAGAACTCACGTATATGCACACCGCTGCACGTATTGTGGAGAATATGCACCGCGTGGCCTTTGAGATGATAGAACCCGGTCTGCCCAAACATTTATTGGTAGCCGAAATAAATAAACACGCGGTCGTCGGTCATGATGGTCACTTTGGCGATTACGCTGCCATTGTGCCTATGTTGCCATCTGGCGGCGATGCGGCAGCGCCTCACTTAACCTGGGATGACCGCCCATTTAAGCGTGGTGAGGGAACATTTTTTGAAATCGCTGGCGTGCATCGTCGCTATCACTGCCCGTTGTCACGCACCATCTTTTTGGGTGAACCTGGCGATGAGTTCAAACGCGCCGATGAAGCGCTACAAGCAGGACTTGAAGCTGGTCTCGCGGTTGCCAAACCGGGTAATACCTGTGGCGACATTGCCAATGCCCTTAACGACGCGCTATTGCGGTACGGGTTCGATCGTGAAGGGGCGCGCTGTGGCTACCCTATCGGGCTAAGTTATCCCCCCGACTGGGGCGAGCGCACCATGAGCTTGCGCCCGAGCGATCAAACGATCCTGCGCGAAGGCATGACCTTCCACTTCATGCCTGGGCTTTGGATGAAAGATTGGGGGATAGAAACGACCGAGAGCATCATTATCACTCAAGAAGGGGCACAAACCTTGTGTGACTTGCCACGGCAGCTATTTGTAAAACATTAGTTGTAAAACACTGGCGTTTCGTGGATAGGTGCTACACTCATAACATCATGATTTAAATCACTCTTATAGACTTGGCACCTAGGCCGCCAACGGTGAAAAACGTCAATACATACCAAAAGCGGTCGCCACGTCCAAGACTACAGCGAGAGTGAGAACGGTTATAGCAAGGAGCAGTTATGGAGCCAACAGCCATTGAAGCCACAGTCGATTTTCACGCAGACGGTGTACAACATGGATTTCTCAAACTGCCCCATTCCCACGATCAATCCGCTTGGGGCTGTGTGACGATTCCCATTACCGTGATTAAAAATGGTGAAGGTAAAACCGCGTTGCTCACTGGCGGCAACCACGGGGATGAGTATGAAGGTATTACAGCATTACTCAATACATGCCATCAGCTTATACCAAGCAACATTAAAGGTCGGGTGATTATTTTACCCATGATGAATGCCCCTGCGGTAACAGCAGGCACACGCACCTCACCTTGGAACCAAGGCAACATGAACCGTGCCTTCCCAGGCTCCCCGACCGGCAGTGTCACCGAGCAAATTGCGGACTATTTTACCCGTTATTTGATCCCGCAATGTGATACCGCCTTAGATATTCACTCAGGCGGTAAAACCTTAGATCTTATTCCCTATGCTGCCTCACATCGGTTAGAAAACCTGCAACAAGCCGATGCCTGTGCCGAGGGGGCTCGCCTGTTTGGAGCGCCGTATCAAGTGCAAACCACCGAAATGGACGCCACCAGCATGTACGACACTGCCGTCGAGCAACAAGGCAAAGTGTTTGTTACCACCGAGCTGGGTGGCGGCGGCACCAGTACCCCTGAATCGATCGCGATTACCCAACGCGGCATTCATAATTTTTTAGTGTTTTCAGGTATTTTACAAGACGACTATCGCCATCCACCGGCTACGCCCGTCAAGCTCGAACTACCCGATAAACACTGCTATGTACAAAGTGAGCATGCCGGCATTATTGAGTTCTGTGTACACTTGGGCGATACCATCAAGCAAGGGGATTTGATTGGTAAAGTGCATAATATCGAGCGTACTGGCACCGAACCCGTTCCCTACTATGCCGAACGCGATGGCATTTTACTGGCCAAACGCCATCTCGGGCGGATTTATATCGGTGATACCTTTGCAGTCATTGCCGAACCTGTATGACGGAGGTGAGATGAAGCTCGATAAATTTGATATCAAAATCCTACACATTTTGCAGCAAGATGGGCGCATCACCAAGTCGAACCTCGCGCACGCCATCAACCTATCCGTAAGCCCTTGTTGGGAAAGAGTAAAACGGCTCGAGCAAGCGGGCGTCATTGAAGGCTACGGCGCGCGTATTAACCCTGATGCCGTGATCAAGCTCAATACCGTATTAGTTGAAATCACCCTCGGCCAACATGATGTGCAGAGCTTCCAACGCTTTGAACGCGCCATGCAAGCTTGTGACGATGTCAAAGAATGCTGGGCCACAGGCGGCGGGATTGACTATATCGTCCGCCTTGGCGTCACCGATATCGACTACTATCAACGCTTGATTGACCGGTGGCTTACTGATGATCTTGGTATCAAACAGTACTACACCTATATCGTCACCAAACAAGTGAAACGTCCCGCCCTCACGCTCCCGCTCGAGGCTCCTGACACCGCCGCGAATGGATAAGCCTGCAGAAAATTTTATTCGGTAAAAGGTAGGGTTCAGAAAAAAACACCGTTTTATCGTCATCTAACAAAAAACCTCTTTTCGATAAGTTGCATACAGTAAGAGTAAGCAAACGCTGATAGGCAGCGTGGCGATTTTGTCAGAGGAGGGAGTATGACCGTATTCCAATCACGTGATCTTCACTACACAGGATCAGCGGCCAATACACTACGTCACGATGCGACCGGTAAAGCAAGCGCCGATGTGCTCGCGTATCTTGACGATCAGCGCCTATTTCGGCAACTGGCGTATTGCAATGGCAAATGGGTCAATGGCGAGTCCGATACGCCAGTTTTAAACCCCGCAACCGGCGAAGTGTTGGGCTATACCGCTGCCTTGAGTGCCGCACAAGTGAACCAAACCATTGATGATGCCGAAGCGGCGTTTCACCTGTGGCGCGCCGAGTCAGCTGAAACGCGGGCAAAACGGCTAATGCGGTGGCACGATTTGATCATGGAAAATCAACACGATCTTGCTCACCTCATGGTGCTCGAACAAGGCAAAACCTTGCGCGATGCCGAGGGCGAGGTGGAGTACGGGGCCTCATTCATTCACTGGTTTGCTGAAGAGGCTAAGCGGGTATATGGCGACACCATGCCTAGCCATATCCCCAACGCACATCTAGCCACATTGCGTGAGCCCATCGGTGTTGCGGCGTTGATCACGCCATGGAACTTTCCCAATGCCATGATCACGCGCAAAGCCGCTGCCGCACTCGCCATTGGCTGCAGCGTGATAGTTAAACCCGCAGAAGAAACGCCCTTCTCTGCACTCGCATTGGCCGAGCTTGCAGAGCGTGCGGGGATCCCTGCCGGCGTGTTTAATGTCATTTTAGGCGATCCTCCCATGGTCTCAGCACAATTGTGTCAAAGTGAAAAAGTCAAAGCGCTCAGCTTTACCGGCTCTACCCGTGTTGGCCGGCTACTGCTAGAACAAAGCGCCCAAACCGTAAAAAAATGCGCCATGGAGCTTGGGGGAAATGCGCCCTTTATTGTGCTGCCTGATATGGATATTCAACAAGCCGCGCGCGCCGCTATCGATGCAAAATTCCAAACGTCAGGCCAAGATTGCCTGGCGGCGAATAAAATTTTAGTGCCACGTGACAAACATCAAGCGTTCGTCGATGCCTTTGCCGCACTGATGGATGAACTTGAAGTAGGCAATGGTCTATTGCCAAGCACAGACATTGGCCCATTAATTTCACGCCGTGCGGTCGAGAAAGCGCAATCGCTCGTCGATGATGCCATTGCCAAAGGGGCAACTGTGATGGGCGGAAAATTAAATCCCAACCTGGGTGAGAACTTCTTTGCGCCTACGCTTATCACCAAGGTGACGTCGGAGATGTTGGTCTATCAAGAAGAAACTTTCTGTCCCGTCGCTGCTGTGATTGCCTACGATGACTTAGACGAAGCCATCGCCATGGGCAACGATACCGAATATGGCTTATCAGCGTATGTGTATGGCCATGATATTCGAGATATTTGGCGCTGTCTGCGCGGCTTAGAAGTCGGGATGGTCAGTGTCAATTCAGTGAAAATGACCGGCCACCCGATTCCATTTGGTGGCGTCAAGCAGTCGGGCTTAGGCCGAGAAGGAAGCCGTTACGGCATCGACGAATTTAGTGAAATCAAATACTACTGTTTAGGTGGCCTGCCCACGGTAAGCGGCAGTTAATTCAGGTTTGCTGACGGATAAGGAGACTGATCATGCGTCCAGAAACAAAAGCGTTGCTAGAAAAAGACAGAAATACCGTGTTCCATCCCTCTACGCACCTCAAGCAGTATGCGCATGGCGAAATGCCTGGCCGAGTGATCGCGTCAGGTAAAGGGATCCGGATCACCGATTCTGAAGGCATTGAGCTGATTGACGGCTTCGCGGGCTTGTATTGCGTGAATATCGGCTATGGCCGTGAAGAAATGGCAGAAGCCATCTACGAGCAAGCGAAAAAGCTCGCCTACTATCATACCTATGTTGGCCACACCAATGAGGCTTTGGTGACCTTATCAGACCGCTTAATCAACATGGCGCCTGGCATGAGTAAGGTGTACTACGGTATGTCGGGGAGTGATGCCAATGAAACCCAGCTTAAAATTGTTTGGTATTACAATAACGCCCGCGGTAAACCCGAGAAAAAGAAAATTATCTCACGCGACCGGGGCTACCATGGCTCTAGTGTGGCGTCCGGCTCACTAACCGGCCTGCCTTTGTTCCATGCGCACTTTGATTTACCGATTGAACGCATCAAACACACGATGGCGCCCTACTACTATCGCCGTGAAGACAGTGGTATGACAGAGCCAGAGTTCGCACAACACTGCGCGGATGAACTGGAAAAAATGATCTTGGCTGAAGGCCCCGATACCGTCGCCGCCATGATTGCCGAACCTGTACTCGGCACCGGTGGTATCGTACCGCCCCCCGAGGGCTACTGGGCGGCCATTCGTAAAGTGCTGGATAAATATGACGTACTGCTGATCGCCGATGAAGTAGTGTGTGGCTTTGGCCGAATTGGCAGTGATTTTGGCTCGATTTATTACGACATGAAACCCGATCTTATCACAGTCGCCAAAGGGTTAACGTCTGCGTATCAGCCACTGTCTGGGGTAATGGTTGGGCATCGCGTCTGGGAGGTGCTTGAAGATGGTACCGATACGTGGGGCGCCATTGGTCATGGCTATACCTACTCTGGGCATCCATTGGGCGCCGCGGCAGCACTGTGTAATCTTGATATCATTGAGCGCGAGAATCTGACTCAGAACGCCGCAACCACGGGCGAATATCTGCAAATGAAAATGAAAGCCGCCTTTGCCGATCACCCATTAATTGGCGATAGCCGCGGAGTGGGGTTACTGCATGCGCTGGAGTTCTCGCCTGACCGCGCCCATCGCAGTCACTTTGATCCCAGCCTAAAAGTGGGGCCACAAGTGGCGGCTGCGTGTTTAGAGCAAGGGCTAATTGCGCGTGCGATGCCACATGGCGATATTCTCGGCTTTGCGCCCCCACTGGTGGTGACGCCCAATGAAGTGGACGATATCGTCGCAAAAGCCAAAGTGGCGGTCGATAAGGTAATGGATAAACTGGTCACCAGCGGGCAGTGGCAACCTAAATAGCATCTGAGGAAGTTTAGATACACCGAGCAGCAAGTGAGGCGTTTCTGCCTCACTTTTTATTGCGCAGTCCTAGGACCGAAACTCGTGTGAATCCCACTCGGGAAATTCACAATTTTCGTGAATCCAAACGATTACTTTCATCTATTAATTTGTATTGATGAGATAATGGTTGTTTAATGCTTAGTTAAACAACAACATCGAAGTGAAAAGGCCTAATGATAACGATAAAAGATGTCGCAATAGAAGCTGGCGTGTCTATTGCAACTGTTTCGAGAGTGATTAATAAGTCACCAAAGGCAAGTCGAACTTCCATTCGATCCGTTACTAAAGCAATGGAAAAACTTGGCTATCGCCCTAATGCTGCAGCAAGAGCACTGGTTAGCCAAAAGACGACGACAATGGGAGTCTTGGTCGGAGATGTTTCTGATCCCTTTTTTGGTACAATGGCAAAATCTATTGATCGAGTTGCACGCCAAAATGACAAAAATATTTTGATAAGTAATGGATATCATAATTGTAATGAAGAGCGTCAAGCACTAGAACTACTTATCAATAGTCGTTGTGAGGCTATGGTTATCCACTCAAAGGCGTTATCAAATGAAGAACTCATTGATTATGCTAACGAAACAAAAGGTGTGGTGTTCATCAATCGACATATACCAGAGCTAGCCGAGCGCTGTATTTCGCTTAATAACCGCCAAGGATCATTCCTCGCGACGGAATATTTAATTCGTCAGGGGCATCGTAAAATCGCTTGTATTGCCTCGTCTCACGATATCGAAGATACCGATGAACGACTACAAGGTTATCAAGCCGCGCTGAAAGAGCATGGTATTGAACTTCCCAAAAGCTATATCGAATATGATGAGCCTAACAGCGATGGTGGCGAAGTCGCTATGACCAACCTGTTAACCAAATCTTTGGAGATTACTGGCGTGGTAGCTTACAACGACTACATGGCTGCAGGCGCACTGGCAACTTTGGATCAGAACGGCATTGACGTACCAAGTAAGCTTTCTATGGTGGGGTTCGATGATGGCTTAATCGCTCGCTTTGTGCATCCTAGTCTCACCACTATTCATTACCCTATCGAGATGATGGCAGAGCACGCTGCTCGTTTGGCATTGGCACTATCACGTGATGAAAAGATTGAAGATAAAACTCTTATGTTCAGTCCAACACTGGTACAAAGAAACTCTGTTGAGCGTTGTTGATTATCAATGAGTCGAAAACTAAAAGCTCGATCATATTATGGAGCGAGCTTTATTATGAATTTGTCAAGATAAAATCTAGCCTAGCTCAATGCTTGATGTGTTTGTACAGACTCAACATCGACACCTTCAGCAAACTCGCCACGCCGTAATTTTTCCCTCAAGATGGCGTGTTGATCTTCGGTAAACGTATAACGAGACATAATAAAAATACGTACCAACGCCCCAAGTCCTGGTAACACCGCAATGCAAAAGAACATCCCACTAAGCGCGGTATCGGTTTGCACCGCATTTGGTACATACCCAATCATAGTCAAGATAATACCAGTTAAGCCACCCGCTACCGCGACAGAGAGCTTGCCTGTAAAGGTTTGCCCCGAGAACGTGATCGCGGCGGTACGTTTTCCACTGTGATAGTACGAGTATTCTACTGTATCTGCAATCATGGCCGAGATTAGAGGATTGGTCATCATAAATATGCCCGTAATTACTGCTAACCACACCATCACAACCGTTGGATTATCATAGCCAGTAAAGTAGAATCCAATGCGCGCGATGATCTCTAAAATACACAGCGCAATAAAAATATCACGTTTTTTGAAACGCTTCGTTAATATAGGTGTTGCCAAACACGCAATCGCACTCACCAAAGTGATGGTACCAATCAGAGATACTAAGCCAGCATCGCCCATGTTGTATGTGAAAAAGAAAATGTATAGACCGTTGACTAGGTTAAAAAATACATTCATAAAAAATGCAGCCAGAATAAAGAATAGCGGCTTGTTTTTACGAACAGCCTGGAAGGTTTGTGTTAGAGTGACTTTTTCGCAGCTTTTCGTCGATATACGTTCTTTCGTGTTGTAAAAACCGTTAAACATGAAAAATAAACCCACGATCATCAGCACAATTACAGCTGGCAAGTAACCCTGATCTGCGCGGCCATCAGCAAAGTAAGCGCTCAGTTTCGGGAATATAACCAAAGTGGCACCAATACCCGCATTTACTCCTAACATGGCACAGGTTGCTGCTTTTGCTCGCTCTTGCGGCTCATCTGTCATAACAGAAGACATAGACCAAAATGGCACATCAGAAATGGTGTAAAGCGTTCCCCAAAGAATATACGTTATACCGGCGTACATCACTTTTGTTGAAGTATCTGCATCGATGTTATAAAACGCTGCAATTGTGACCAAAACAATTAGAATCGGAGTAAACAACATATAAGGGCGAAATTTTCCGAAGCGAGAGTCTAACGTGTCCATGTATCCAGCAATGAGAGGATCGTTTACCGCATCCCAAACACGAGCGACCAAGAAAATCGTACTCGCCGCAATAGGCGAAATACCCAGAATATCTGTATAGAAATATAGAATAAAGGAGCCGACTAGACCAAAACTAAAGCACTGGCCTAGTCCATAGCCGAAGTAAGACATCAGCTCCTTGTTGTTGAGTTTTTTTTGTAGAGTAGTCATTGTTCACGTCTCAATTGGTTTTATTATAAATGAGCAGCCGATTCATATATGAATTGACATACCAGTAATTAATCTATTCCTGCTACCATTTTTATCAATTGTACTTCGCTTGGATCGTATGGGTTTCCTTGCTCATCAAGTAGGTCGTGGAACCATTGACTCGCATAATTTGAGTCGTTGCGTTTGATCTCTGGCCAAGGTAGATGCGTTTGCGTTTTTCCTTTCACCAATCCCCACTGATAGCAGCCAATGTTTTTCTGTTTAAAGACGGGAAGCTGTTCGTGCATAAACGATTGCGCATGGCGAGCAAGCCACTCAGTACACATCATTGGTCGATTGTAGCTTTCTACAATTTCAACGGCTTTATGGAGCAGATCGAGTGGTAAGTAAGCGTGAAAAGTAATGATGTCCGATAGCTCCATCGCTTTGCGATCGGTTGGGTGTTCATAAATTGGTAGGCTTCGGTCAAGAATACTTGGTGCATGCCAAGCACCGACGGTGAGTGGCTGAACCGGATTTTCTTCACGCGCCCACTCAAACGCTTTTTCCATCAGCTCATGGCTAAAGGTTTCCATTTCTTCGTCATAAGCGATCTCACCCGTGGTGGTGAAAATCATGCGGTTGGTTGGCTCGTTATAAAGATCCCAAATAACGATTCGAGAGTCATTTTTGTAGGTAGAAATGATGTCGCGAATATACACTTCGACATCACTCCACATGGATTTATCCATCACCACATTGCGACCAGGACTTGCGGCCGCTTGACTGTTGTGCAAATCCGGTACCGGCGCTTTTTGTTCACCAAGGTAAGGATGGTCGCCCGAGAAACCACAGTCGTCCATCGGCGTGAGCATCACTTTGATTTGATTGCGTTCGCAAATATCCAGAAAACGCTCAATTCGCGCATGTAAACCGTCGCGATCCGCTTGCCAAACAATAAATGCGAGGTTGGTACGCAAGGTGTTGTAACCCACGCTATGTGCCCATGCTAACTCTTGCTCAATCACCTTAGGTGCAAAAGATTCAGCTTGCCACATCTCATTCCAGTTGACGGCAGTTCGCGGCAAATAGTTAAAGCCACGCAACCAGCCATGATCTTTTTGCCATTGCCATGCTTTATCTTCTGTCCATCTTTTCATCATCTTTACCTATACATTGCAGTACATATTAATGTATTAGCTAATATATTAGCTAATACATTAATAGATAGATGGTGTCATAACAAACGTGGCTGTCATCACAGCTTTTAAGATATTCTTACTTGGTTTTGTGATCTAAATCTGTTGGTAGTGATCTAACGTTATTATTTCGCTAATATCTTTAGCTAACGACATTTAGGTAAAGGATCAGAATGGCTAAGAAAATCACTATGAGTGACATTGCTGCGGCAGCGAGCGTGTCTCAGTCTACTGTATCGCTAGTACTGAATAACTCAACAACCATTAAAATCGCAGAAAAAACAAAACTTAAGGTTCTCGAAACTGCTGAGTCTCTAGGCTACAAAAACAAAAAAGTTGCTCATGCTTTAGGACAGGCGAAAAAGATTGCGCTGGTGATCAACGGCTTAACCAGTTACGACCCCTTTATCGATGCAATCAACGCCGCAAGAGAAGAAGCGTGGTCTAACGACTACATTTTGGTGACGTTTAATTACAGTCACGATGAAGTACTGGCAAATAAGATTGAGTCTGAGATAAACAGTGGTAATTATACCGGTTTGATTTACGCATCCAGTATGACAAGACAGTTAGAACAACAACGTGTAATCACGACCTTACCTACCGTATTACTTAACTGTATTAACGAAGAACATACAGATCTACCAACCATTTTACCGGCCGATATGATCGGGGCGTACAAGGCGGTTTCACACCTCACGACACAAGGCTATCGTCGCATTGCTATGCTGTCTGGTGAAAGTTGGATGCTAGCCAGTCAGCAACGTGCCGATGGTTATCGTCAGGCGCTCATCGATGCTGACATCATTCCTAACTCAGATTATCTAGTCAACGCAGACTGGTCGCTAAAAGAGGCGTACCACCAGACACTGGAACTGCTGAAAATGGTGCAACCGCCGGAAGCTATTTTCTGTAGCAGCGACTATATGGCAATGGGCTGCTACCAAGCGTTAGCTGAATTGGGTTTGAAGATTCCTCAAGACGTTGCCGTAGTCGGTTACGATAACCAACAAATCGCGTCGGAGAGCTTCCCAGCACTGACTTCGGTTGAACTGCCCTACTCTCTCATGGGTAAGCTCGCTGTTGAATCATTGATAGCACTGATTGAAAGTCAACCTTTGCTATCACGCAAGCGCAAAGTTGAAGGTGAACTCATCGTTCGTACATCTTCGACAAAAACAAAGAAGATGGGCATGTAACCCACCACATCTGGAGCCGATACAGTGGCAGCTAAGCTGCAACTGTATATTTAAAGTAAGCGGGTATTTCTACCCGCCTGGTGATTGAATGGGCGCTTTGTTATAGGGCAATAGATCGCTGACATCACAGCCCTCTTCTCGCTGAGGTAGCTCTGTCAGTACATGACGCAGGTAGGCATAGGGCTCCACACCGTTGGCACGACAGGTCAGCATGATACTGAACCATACGGCGCTGGCATTCGCCCCGCTTTGGGTGTCCGCGAACAGCCAAGCCTTCCGCCCGGTCGCCACCGGACGGATTTCCCGTTCGACCTGATTGTTGTCTATCGGGTAGCCGCCGTCTTCGACATACTTCTCCAGGTAACG